>NZ_JACUZX010000020.1:0-98167 GCF_014851575.1 Rhizobium sp. RHZ02 | reverse complement strand
GTGTTGGTCGACAGCCGCAGCGCCTGCACCGCGGAGTTGGCCTCGTTGATCGTATAGGTATAGGCGCCCGAGGCCGCGAGGACGAGACTGCCATAGGCACCGGCAAGTGCGGTGCCGAGCGTGCCTGTTGTCGCGCCGAAGCTGACGGCCGTGACGGTCTTGGTGTCGCCGGCGTCCGGATCGGTGTCGTTGGTCAGCACATTGCCGCTGGCGACAGAACCGCCCGAGCCATTGGCAACGCCGCCCTTCTCGGTCGCATCGCCGGCATCGGCAACCGCCGTCGGCGCCGTGTTTGGCGTTGCCTGGTTGAATAATACATCAACCCAGTAGTTCTCGCTGTTGAAGGTGCTGCTCGGGAAGACGCTGGCCGAATTATAGGTGTAGACACCGGCATTCGCCGGAGCCGTTAGGAATCCGTTTGTCACGGAAGAAGCGAAGTAGTTTCCCGTTGCCGTGTAGTGTCCGTAGTTGGTGTGATACGAGACCACATAGGTCGTACCAGCGGTGATCGCGACCGGGTTGGAAAAGCTCGCCGCCTGCCAGCCTACACCTGACTCGTTGGTGAAGGTGACCGTTGCCAGCCTGGTTCCCGTGCTCGACCACAGCGACCCCGTGTGTGGCCCGATGTTCAAGTCGCTCTTGTAGTACCGCACGCCCGTGACCGTGCCTGCCACTGAGGATTGGAACTTCATTCCCACTTCGATTGCGTTGGGATCGACGTCCGGCACGATGGGCGGAACCGCCGAAGCGGAAAAGAAGTTGTTGCCGGTTACCGTCACAGTGCGGCCGGCACCGGGGGTCTCCAGATTGACGCTGTCGTCCACCGCCCGGGTCTTGATAGTGAACGTACCGGCTGTCTGCGCGACCCAGCTATAGGTCCAGCTCTCGTCTCCAACGGCCCGGTGCCACGTTGTCCCGCCATCGGTCGACACCTCGACGGCAGCGATGACGCCGCCGACGTCCGATGCGGTTCCGCTGATGGTGATGGCGTTGCCTACCTTAAGAGGGGTCCCGTCGTTCGGTGCGGTGATCGATGATACCGGTTTTGTCGTATCCGTCGACTGCGTTGCTGATACCAGGCCTGCCTCCAATGTGCCAGGCTGGATCCCCATGTCCGCCAGCAGGTTGACCATGGCCTGCTTGACCCGTGGATCGACCGGCGTGGCCTCGAGATCGTGGTTCTGATCGAGTCCCCATGCCCAGTAAACCGTGCCGGCGCCGAACACCAGGGCGCCGCTAGGAGCTCGGTAAAGCGTCAGATTGTGCGTTGCGGTGGCAGTCCCGGTGACGGTGCCGTAGTCCAGCAGATATTGGTCCACGGGCAAGGTGGTCGACGACAGTTCGATCAGTCCGGCCGGACGCCAGCCATTATCGGGTGACTGATCCCATTCATACCCGAGATAGTTCTGCTGGAGCGTGGCCGTCTGGCCAGGTTGCAGGTTTGCCACGCTGGTATCGCGCCAGAAGCGTAGATTGGCGTCGTCATACGGGATGGTGATCGAATCGCTTCGGTACGAGTCGACCTGGAACATGGTGCCGGTCAGCGCATTCTCCGGCCGCCCTCCGCCGACCGCGGTCGGCGAGACGAACCGTGGATCCCGGTAGGTTCCGGTCCATTGGTTATCCGGATCGATGGGTCCGGCCCTGGTTTCCTTGTAGCACACCAGGGTGCGATACGCCTGGGCGCCGGAACTGATGCTCGGAGCGAAGCGCGTCTCCCAGTAGACCTCGTTGCCGCTCCAAAAGCAGAGGTTTACACCAGCATCCCGCGCTGCCTCGACGTTGGTGCGCTGTTGTCCCGACCAATACTCGTCGTGGCCGACGCTCAGGAACATCTTGTGGTTCTGAATCAGGCTGCCGAGGCGATCCGAGTCCACTCCGGCCATGTAGGAAACGTCATAGCCGTTCTTCTCCAACCACTGGATGGCTGGGTACTCGACACCGAATATATAATCCTGTGGTCCGGCCGCCAGGCCGCCGCCCCTCGTGGTGATCGGGCGATTGTAGCTAACCGCGTATGCGCGCCCTGGGGACGAGTCGCCCCCCGGCCCGTTGCCCTGGTATAAATTGGCCCCGCCCCAGGGATTGTAGGCCTGCCAGGTCTCATCCGACGTTTGGAAGAGGACGTCGCTGTGGCTGCTGTCGTCGCGCACGATGAACGGGATTTGGTTTTCGCCGAAGGTACCATCCTGACGCACGAGCTTCGCGATGTAGATTCCCGACGTTGCGTCGGCCGGAATTGCCCAGGACGCTGAAACCGACCAGTTGCCGGCGTCGACCAAACCGGTGGTGCTGTCGCGCAACGCTGTAGGCTGGTTCTGGACGCCCGTATGCTGAATGGTGTCAACCTTGCGTGCTCCCATGCCGCCGTAATAACCGAGGCGATAGATGTCGATCCGATAGTTGTTGGAATTGGTATTGATCTTGAAGCTGACGGTCTGGCCCCGATTGATGCTGATGTCGGTGGCGAACCCCTCGATGTTCGAGCTTCCGGCTCCCGTGATGCCCCATTCGCTCTGTGGATTGCCCTGCTTCTGGTTTTCCGCCACAATCGCATTGGTGGTGGCGGCCGCCGCCGCCAGACTCTGCGTCCCTGCGCTTTGCGTGCCCACCGGTTCAGTCACCGCGCCGGAAAGGATATTCACACCCTTGGAGGTTGCGCTTCCCGCTCCGATCTCCCCGCGGCCTGGCAATGACCGGTTCGAGACTGTTGAGCCCGCCCACATTGTTGTTCCGTGCCAGCCTGACAAGGGCGAAAGGTCACGGTTCGGAAGCGGGTCGCAAAATGTTCCCTTGCCGGTCGGTACATAGTCCGATCCCTCGGTCAGTCTGGTTCCGGGCAGTTGGCCGTCACGCTGGAGCATGCCGCCGCCTTGCGCCCAATCGAGCATTCGCGTCGGAGAGGTATGGTAGCCGCCGATGCCAAACGCCAGGAATGAGTGCGATCCGTGAACACTCGCCCGCGCTGAGGGGGTCGATTCAGGGCTAACGACTTTGCCGGAAGCGGACCCGCTCCCTACACTAATCGAACCTGGTCCGGACGCTGTCTGCGCAGCACCGTCAACAGCAAACGGCTGATGTGCTACAAAGTCGCCGCGTTGAACTCCGGCTCCGCAGATCGTTGCGAAACTATCGGCCAACGACGGCAGTGTGGTGTCGTTATTGACCTGGCCGTGAGCGTCGCAGACCACCCCCGTCGACCGATCGTCATCCTCATTGACCGCGATGGTGTTGACGGGACTGTCGGAGACAGTGCCAGACTTGATCGCATCGGTCGTTTGTGCGGCCAGCGCGAGTTGATAGTTGTTATCCTCCCTATAGGCGGTGTTGCGAAGCTTTGCCTTTCGGCCCGCTAGCCACCGGGGAGTCAACGAATCCAATAGCATTGAGCGAGATGCCCAACGGAGAGCTTTGCGATGCATGGCATGCCCCCTCGCGAAAATCTACCAATGTGCAGATTGTCGAATCATAGCCGAAGAAGCGCAAAATACCTTGTACGCCTTTCGAGCTAAATCGGGCGATCACCTTTTGGCCAATGAGGACCATACCGCTCTCGCATGACGGAGAGACGCCGTTGGAGGCGTCAGCGACGCCATGCGGGCGTTTTATGAAATCGCTAGAGAAGCGGGTCATGTCCACTAAGACCACGAATGGACATGGTTTTCGAGGTTGAAGCCTCCCTCGCCTTCCATGACGATGATGTGACCATCGCTGCTCTTTTTTAGGGATATCAAACATTGCAGGATACAACTGACCCATCCGATCCTGATCGCTGGTCCAACTCTCCGGCCGGAGCAGCCTTAAGCTCACCGGGGAGCCTTGTTGCGGGCAGCGAACGCTCGAGCTTGGAAGGGCAGAACTGTACCGAAGGTGAGCAGGAACGCGTCAGGATGGCCATGCGACCGATCGAGAACGAAAGGAATTACCTCGCCAGGACGCTTGCTGCGATTCCAGCCGGGGGGCCAGGAGTTAAGCACCGAGCTGTCAAGGACGGTTCCTGTCTTTGGAGCGCGGTCTTGCAGAGTGCCGATCTGCTGACCGCGTCCGGCTTCCCCTCTACAGAGGCATAAATTGCCAAAGGGCTGTCCGGAATGCTCGGACAGCCCCTTTATGGCTAGTTTGCAAGCAGATCGTTGACGCGGGTTTCGGCGTCTGTGAGCGCGGCATCGATCTCCTTTTGCCCAGTGATCGCAGAAGCGATCTCTTCGCCGATGATGTCGTTGACCGCGAACTGATGACGAACCTGTGCAGGCAGGGGTTTTGCGACGTTTGCGATGCTGAGGATCGTGGCGCGATGCGGCAGCGCCTTGAACTCTGCTGAATCAATGACCGCCTGCTGAGCCGGCAAGTGACCGGTCCGGGCCCAATCGAAGTTGTGATCGGCCATGAACTTCAGAAACTTGCCGATTGCCGCAACCTGCTCCGGGGTACGATCCTTCTTTGTCATCGCCCAGGAGTGGCCATCCGACCAATAGGCCGGTTCGCCACCGAACACTGGCGGATACGGATAGACCGCGTAGCCGTTGGTGAGCGCGTTGTCGGCCTCTTTCGACAGGGCATCGAAGTCACCCACAACCCAGGTACCATTCAGAAGAACACCACCGTCCCCCTTGGTAAAGCCGGACAGGGATGCAGCATAGTCCTGGTCTTTCGTGGTCAGATCCTGATCGTAGACGTCCTTGAACAGCTGGACGATCTTCTTGGCTTCAGGTGTGTTGAGTTTGACATGGGTCGGATCTGCGAAGAAGTCGGACTTCATCTGGGTCAGGTAGATATAGAGGGCACGATAGAACGCACCCTTTTCGTTGGCCATGCTCTGAACGAGATAGGGCTTGCCGGTCTTTTCCTTGAACTGCTTAGCCTGTGCGAGCAGTTCATCGGCCGTCTTCGGTAGCACCGGCGTTCCGTCATCATTGACCAGACCCGCCTTGCGGAAATAGTTCATGTTGATGTGCCACAACATGGTGTGGGAATCGATCGGCAGGCCGAATATCTGGCCTTCCTTCGTCACCCCTTCCCGGCCCGCCGCGGTGAAAGTGGAAGAATCCACGCCGGCAGCCTTCAGTACTGCGTCCAGAGGCTCAAGAAGACCCTTCGACTGATAGTCGGACAGTACGGATTCATGGATGGTGACGACATCCGGCGGCTCGCCCGATGCCAGCTGCGCCGTCAGCTGGTCGTAACCAGGCCATTCGACGGTGTTCACATTGATCTTGATGTCGGGATTGTCGGCAACGAACTTGTTGATCTGCGACGTGATGATTCCGCACTCGCCTACAGCCTTGCTGACGTCGGTGTTGGTTCCCCAATCGGCGTCACACGCTCCGAAGAACCGTTGAACTGTAATTTCGACCGGACCACCGGCGAGAGCCGGCCACGACGCCATGGTCAGGGTCGCCGCCAGTAAGATATTCCTCATGCCAATCTTCATTTGCAATCTCCTCCTATTGCTTGCGAAAGTGCGCGTTGAAACCGGATTGTCAGATCATGATCGTCATCGCACTGCGTAACCCGAAACCGCGGTGACGATGTATTTCTGGAAGAACAGGTAGACAGCGAGCGTTGGCAGGCCCGCGAACACAGCCTGAGCCATCAGGAAGCCGAGGCCTTCAGTCTGGGCGAAGTTCATCTGCATGGAAGCAATGCCGGTCGTGATCGTATACATGTCCTTCTTGGTCGCCGAGATGAGCGGCCACAGATAGTCGTTCCAGGCACCGAGGAAGGTGAACACACCGAGTGTCGCCTGGGCCGGGATGGTGAGGGGTAGAAGAACCGTCCAGAAGATCTTGAAGCGCGACGCGTTGTCGAGCAGTGCTGCCTCATCCAGTTCCTTGGGAATCTCCCGGAAGTACTGCGTCATCAGGAAAACACCAAATGGCGCAGCCAAACCGGGCAGGATCAGGCCAGGATAGGTATTGTGCAGTCGGAGCATGCTGAAGATCTGATGACGTGCGACGATCACCGCCTGCTCCGGAACGGCAAGGCCGAACAGAACGATGACAAACAGAATGTCGCGCCCCGGAAACCGTAGCCGCGCGAAACCATAGCCGGCAAGCGACGACAGGATCAGCACACCGAGCGTCATCCCCGACGAAACGATGAGACTGTTCAAGAACCAGCGGAAGACATTGGATCCGCCAAACACGTCTGCGTAGTTCTTGATCGTGTACGGAACGTGGAAGACCGAATTCGTATCCAGCTTCAGTTCCGCATTGAGCTTGAACGACAGCCCGACCACCCAAAGGATCGGCAATACCATGATCAGGCCGGCTGCCACGACGGCGAGAAGGATGATCCGGTCTCCCAGGGATTTTCCGACAATGCCGGAGCTCGTGCGGCTCATCGATTTTCTCCCTGCCGGTTGGAAAGGAAGTACTGCAGCATGCCGGCCATCAGGATGATCGCGAACAGGACCTGCGAGGTCGCAGCGCCCATGCCGACATCGAAGCGGGTGAAGGCAACGTCGTAGATGTAAAGGACAATCGGTCTCGAAGCATTGTTGGGGCCGCCCTGCGTCATCAGCTGGGCCTGGCCGAATACCTGGAACTGAAGCACGCTTTGAATGATCAGCACGAGCAGGAATGTCCGACGTATCGACGGAAGCGTAATGCGCCACAGCGTCTTCCAGCGCCCGGCATTGTCGAGCGCAGCCGCTTCATAAATCTCGCCCGGCACCTGTTGCAGCGCGGCCAGAAACAGCATCATCGGCAAGCCTACGCCCCACCAGACCGTTGCGATCGCAACGGCCGGAAGCGCAAGACGCGCATTGCTGAGGAAGGTAACCTGCGGCAGACCGAACCAGCCGAAGATATTGGAAAGCAGGCCAATGTCGGGAATGAAGACGATGCGCCATATCAGGGTGACGACCGTGACCGACAGCACCGACGAGGCAAAGAAGACGGCGCGCATCACCGAGGCGAAGCGTGTCTTGCGATTGAGGGCCAGCGCCAATGCAAGACCGAAGACTGCGAGAACCGGTACGGTCAAGGCAACGAAATAGAGCGTATTCAGAACTGCCCCGCGGAAAATCTTGTCGTTGAAGAGGCGCGTATAGTTTGCAAGCCCCACAAACTTGCCGGGGCCGAACAGGTCAGCCTTCGTCAGGCCTAGCCAGAAACCCCAAAAGAGAGGAATGACGAGCAGGCAGACGAAAACAAGCACGAAAGGCGCAACGAACAAGCCGTTTCGCAATCGGGATTCGTTCATGTGGATGGCCTGGCTCATCACGCTGCCTCCGCGGTGTGATAGCCGCGGCCGGCCGCGTCAAAGAGGTGGGTCCGGCGGCCGTCGAACGTCAGGGCCACGGCTGCGCCTGGCGCGAGTGGGCTGTCTCCCTTGGCTTCTGCCACCAGCAGCGAGTTATCTGCGATGCGAGCATAGACGAGCGTGCGATCCCCCAGCCGCTCGATGACCTCGACAACGGCATCCGTGTCGCCTGTGCCGGATCGCCCGATCGAAATGGCTTCAGCGCGGACACCCATCGTGTAGTCACTGGCCGGCGCCAATTCTTTGATTGGAACCGACGTATGGACAGTCGTCCCGTCGGTTAGGCGAACAAAATCGCGGTCCAGTTTCACGGGCAGGAAGTTCATGGCAGGAGAACCGACGAACTCGGCGACGAAACGTGTCGCAGGTCGTGCATAAATCTCCATTGGTGTGCCGACCTGTTCGATGCGGCGATTGTTCATGACCACGATCCGGTGTGCGAGCGTCATCGCCTCGATCTGGTCATGCGTCACGAAGACCATTGTCGATTTGACGCGGTTGTGAAGCTGCGCCAACTCGACGCGCGTTCTGACGCGAAGTGCCGCATCGAGATTCGACAGGGGCTCGTCGAACAGGAAGGCTTGCGGCTCCTTGACGATCGCGCGACCAATGGCGACGCGCTGACGTTGGCCACCGGACAGTTGGCCCGGCTTGCGATCAAGCAGCTTGTCGAGAACAAGAACCTTTGCCGCCTCCGTTACCCGGCGAACGATTTCCGCTTCGTCGATCCCGATGTTGCGCAAGCCGAAGGCCATGTTGTCGCGCACGCTCATATGCGGGTAGAGCGCATAGTGCTGGAACACCATGGCGATACCGCGCTCGCCCGGCGGCAGATGATCGATGCGCTTGCCGTCGATGCGTATCTCGCCGCCGTCGATGCTCTCCAGGCCGGCAATCATTCGCAGCAAGGTGGATTTTCCGCAGCCGGATGGGCCGAGGAAGACCATGAACTCGTTGGAATTGATCGTCAGGGACAGGTTGTCGATGACCTGCACCGCACCGTATTGCTTGCTGATGTTCACCAGTTCGATGAGCGCCACGTATTCCTCCGCTGATTGAGTTCCAGAGCCTGCCGTTTGAGGCCGAGCGCGGTTTTCCGCGCCCGCCTCAGCTCGTTCATTTGCTCTGATTGACGGTCGCGATCATGGCATCGAACAAGGCAGCAGCGACCGGATCGGTGCCGGCCGGGTGGCTCGTCAACCGGAAGGTCGTTGCAACGAGATTGCCGCGCCCGACACGTCGTTCAGCGATGGTGACCGCGGGTTTGTGGACCCAACCAATGACTAGCCCGCCATGGACCGGTCCGGCATACTCGAAGGTGCGGAAGCCCGTCATGACATGATGCGGAACGACCTTCTCGAAGGACAGGTCGAGCAACGGACCACCCGGCAATGAAGCAAACGCACCTTTGCGTCTGATCCAGCTGAAGTTGGCAATCCAGTCGCCGCGCCATAGCGTGCCTTCACGTGCGATCAGTCCGATTCCTGGAAGCTGCTGATCGATACCAACAGGCATATCCCGTTCATCGATGGTCATCTCGCGATAGAGCTTTTCGCCGGCAGGAATGTCCTTGCGCAGATTGCGGTGCGTGGGAATGCTGCCATCGGCGATCACAAGATAGCGCGCGCCGTGACGCATGGCCTCAATGTCGCTCTCATCAAGGGCATGCGCCAGATTGACCTCCGCTTTATCAGGGTCAGTGACCGGATAGCCCAGCGTCTCCGCAAAAGCGCAAAGCGCCGGATCCTTCGAAGCGATGCTCGGCAGGTTGGCTCGGTCGCGTTTTGCGTACAGCGCGATATCGAGAACATTGGTCGCAAGCCGCCGTCCGCTGGACAGGACCTCAAGTTCGATGCGAAGCGTGCGATTGACGTCGGTTTCCGGCATTTGCATCGGCACGATGCCGACGCTCGCCACCGCGTTGGCACCCGTTGCCGGCAGTGCCCGCTCGCCGTCCTGCCCGTAGGTCCAGCGGATCGTTGCGCCATCAGGAATGGACGCGCCACCGGTCGCTACCGAGAGATCCACCTCCAGCACTTCGCCGGCGTAGGCAGACCAGGCATTCGGGCGGGCGATCACGACGATGTCGCTATTGATGCTCGCGAAGTCGTCGTGGAAGACACGCGGATTTCTGTTGATGTCCAGAAGGCCGTTTGCCTCCCAATGAACGTCCGTGAATTCGGTGATGACGTAGCCGACGATCTTGGGATGGGCGCGCATCACCTCGATTTCATATTTGAGGTTCGCGAACTGGTACCATTGCGCGGCCTCGATGAACGATCCGAAGTCCTTGAAGACGGTGTCCAGATGGAGCGCGCGGAAGCGCTTTTGAACGCCATGCGGATAGGCGACGCCATCACCCCATGTCGCACCGGTTTCCATCCAGAAGGGCTCGGAACCATCTTCCAGAAGGAGTTTCGAGGGATCGGGCAAGCCCCACACGCCAAACTCGGAGACGATGAGAGGCTCTTCGCCTCGCCACTGCGCATCGCCAAGGCCAGAATAGGTCCACGCTGCGCCCTCGGCGAATTGCCTGGTGATGTCGTCCCACTCTTCGCGTCGTTCCGGAATGGAGCGGTAGTAGTGGTAGTCATTGAGGTCCGACTTCACGTGGAAGTTCGGGAAGCAGGCGGAATTGTCCGAAACAAGACGGCTCGGGTCGAGCGTCTTCAACCAGTTGTAGGTCTCGGCGAGCCACTGGCGATGATCGGCGTTCTCGACGATACGGGTTCCCCAATCCTCATTGATGATCGTCCAGGCGATGATCGACGGGTGATGGCCATCGCGCCTGACGATTCCCTGCATGGTCTCGCGCATTCGCCTGGCCGAGGGATCGCTGAAGGTCTGGACGTTCGGAATTTCGGTCCAGATCAAAAGACCGATACGGTCCGCCACATCGTAGTAGCGCGGGTCGGGAACCTTGATGTGGATGCGCAGAGTATTCAACCCAAGTGCCTTGGCCTTGCGCGCCTGGTCCACGAGGAACTCAAGCGAAGGCGGCGTGCAGATGCCTTCGGGATAGTAGTCCTGATCAAGTGCGGCACGCATGTAGAGCGGAGCACCGTTGAGGAAGAGCTGGCCGCCCCTGGTCTCGATGGTGCGAAACCCGAATGTAACCGAAGTCGCATCGACGATTGCGTCTGCGACCGAAAGACTGATGTCGGCACGGTAAAGCTGCGGTGCATCAGGCGACCAGGACTTCACCTCGCCAACAACGACGCTCAGGGTGCGACCAGATCCCTTTGCCGCCGCCTCCAGGGCTCCGTCCGGCCCGTAGACAGCGACGCGCACCTCAGCGTCTGCTGCGGATGCGGAAAGGTCCAGATCGAAGCGAACGGCACCCGAGGAAAGGTCTGCCCTTACCTCGGCATGCTTGATGTGGCTGGTATCACGCGCCTCCAACGTCACCGATTGCCATATGCCGCCGAGAGGGCCGTACCAGCTTTGCTTGCCATGCGGAATTTCCGCAAAAGGAAACTGCGGGTACCTGGTCGCGTCGGCGCTCGGAAGCGTAACCGAGACCTCGATCTCATTTTCCGCTTTGAGGATGCTGTTCGGAATCGTCAACGAGAACGGAAGGTAGCCTCCTTCGTGGTTGCCGATAGGCTGACCATTGACCAGGACTTCAGCAAAATAGTTCACCGCGCCGAAGTGAAGGGAGATGTCGCGCTCCGCCCATTCTTGCGGCAGAAAGAACTGTCGACGGTAGCTTGCGGTGCCAAACGCGTCGCGAAGATCGGCAAATTCGGATTGCCAAACGGATGGAACGGAAATCGAGCGCCAGTCGGCATCCCCTTCGAATTTGAACTGCCAGAGGCCGTCGAGTGTCATTCGCTTGCGCGCGTCCTGGGATAGCGGCAACGCGGGCGTGACAGGGGCGGTCATGTACTCTCTCCCTTGCGAATTATGTTATTAGTTATATTATTAGTTATGGGTACAGAGAATATAACTACCTGGCAAGCCGGAAAATTCGGGACCCGCAAAACCCACAGTGGACGGTTGTCGGAAAAGTGGGTTTTCTATAATTTGATGAATGGGATGGGCCGATCGATGAAGTGGGATAAGCATTGACCAAGCGTGCAACCATGGTTGACGTTGCACAGCGTGCAGGCGTCTCACAGGCAACGGTGTCGCTGGTATTAAATGGGGTCAGCAATCCCCGCGTTTCCGAGATGACTCGATCACGCGTCGTGGAAGCGGCCGAAGCGCTTGGTTATCGCAAGGGCCCTCGACACAATGTTCCCGAGCATCGGCGACCCGTTATCGGGCTGCTGCTCGATGAAGTCAGCACAACACCGTTTGCCATGCCCTTCATCGAGGGCGCGCGCGATGAAGCCGCCCTGCAGGATATCCTGATCGCGACCTTCTGCACGCGCTCGGATCCCAGGATCGAGAGCGCGGCTCTCGATCTGCTTCAGGAATTGAACGTCATCGGCATTCTTTATACCACCCTGACGACCCGACAGATCGTTGTCCCGGAACGGCTGAACGACATCCCCACAGTTCTCGTGAATTGCTATGAGAAGCATCGGCGTCATCCCTCGGTCGTTCCCGGCGATATCGCCGGCGGGCATGCGGCGACCGAGGCGCTGCTGAAGGCCGGTCACCGAAGGATCGCGCACCTGAAGGGCGAGGACTGGATCGAAGCTGCCAGGGACCGCGAGAAGGGATACCGGCAAGCGCTGACCACATGGGATGTGCCCGTCGACGAAGAGCTGGTATTGATGGGAGGATGGACCGTTAATGGCGGCCGCGAACTGACCCTCAAATTGCTTGATCGGAAAGACCCGCCGACTGCCATCTTCTGCTTCAATGACCGAATGGCAGTCGGCGCATATGATGCCATCAAAAGCCGCGGCCTGCGTGTGCCCGAAGACATCTCCGTGGTGGGATTCGACGACGAGGATCTGGCCTCCTACATGGTGCCACCACTTTCAACGGTGCTGTTGCCCCATGACGAAATGGCGCGATGGGCCGTCGGTGCCCTCCTCGACCACAACGAGGGTATTTCATCCCACCGAACCACCCAGAGGATCAAGCTCGAGTGCCCATTCGTTGAACGCGGTTCGATCGCAGCCCCTCAGTCTTGATACGGTTGATACATTGCCTCGTCGTTTTGACCTTGGAAGAAGATCATTGTCGGTCCACCAAGGAACGGGATCATGTCGATCAGGAATCGCGGGATGTCGCGCGCCCTGGCGCGCGCGCGCCCCGTGATTTTCCTGAAGTGGTTTCCATTGTCAGCGTTCAGCAAGCTTGAAACTCACGCATCGTCGATGCTGGGCGGCGGCAGGTGATTTGGTGGGTTCCCGGGGCCGCTTACTCAAAGCCGAGGCGCTGGGCTGCCTGGCGGAACAGCGCCTGGTCAGTGGGCGGCAAATGGAATGCCGAGATGAAATCGTTCAGCCGATAGGCGGGATACCGATCGTGTATCATGGCGAGATAAGACTTCCCCTCACTCAGCCGTCCCGCGATCGACAGGCAAAGTGCGGCGATCGCCAGAATGTGAGCGTGAGCATTCGGACGGGCGGCGGCCTTGACGCCCCAGTCCGCGGCATCCTCGAAGCTTCCGAGGCGCACGAGAGCCAACGCTCGGCTTGCAAGCATGCCGAAGAGCAGCGGGTCGAAAGGACTGAGCGCGCGGGAGTGATCGGCCGCCAGGATCGCGGCGCCTGGATCCCCGGACTGGGATTGAACGAAAGCGAGGGAGTAATGCGCGATCGCGAAACTGGGGCTCAGTTCGACCGCCTGTTGCAGCTCGCTGACGGACTGATCGTGCAACGCTCTCAACCATAGCGCCCGGCCCATGGCGAGATGTGCCGTCGGGTCGCGATCATCGACCATCATGCTCTGGCTCGCTGCTCGATAGGCAAGCTCGGCCTCGGCGTCGCGATCCGCCCAATGCTGGAAGGCACTCTGGAAATGGGTGAAGGAGAGCCCCGCATGCGCACGGGCAAATGTGGGGTCGAGGCCAATCGCCCTTTCGAAGAAGCGCTGGGCTTGCTCGTTGTCGCTCTTGGTGAAGCGATACATGTGCCAGAGCCCCCGGTGGTGGGCCTCCCAGGCGTCGAGAGAGTTCGGCGTCTTCAGGAGGGCACGATTGCTCTCGATCGTTTCGACTTCGCGCTCGATCGAGACGACGATCCTGCTGCCGATTTCCTCAAGGAGGAGGAAGGTATCGGCCACACGGCGCTCGAAGACCTCCGTCCAGGCGATGCGCGCTGTTCTTGCCTCTGTCAACTCGACGCGAAGGATAATGCGGTCGCCGACGCGCTGAAACGATCCGTCGACCACGTAGTCGACGCCGAGCAGCCGTGCTGTCTCGTCAACCGTGTGGTGCCGGTCCCTCAGCGCAAACATCGTGCCCTGCGCGATTACATGGAACGAGCGCAGCTTCGCGAGCCGTGTGATAATGTCGTATGCCAATGCATCGGACGGACCGCCGGGAGCGGCTACGGCCGACAGCTCATTGAACGGCATGATCGCAATCGATGCGCGCCGAGGCTCCTTGAGCAAGCTTTCGGTTTCGGGTGGAGACGATGCAGCCACAGCGCTGGCGCTTGGGCGCTGCTGCCGGAAGGTCTCGTCTGTCTGGGTTCTGGCCGTCTGCCAGGCGTCGCGCAACGATCGCTCGTTGATACCCTCGGCATCAAACAGCTTCGCGGTCGCTTCCAGATGCTCCTCGCCTTCTCGAAAACGACCCGCCTTGGCAAGGGACATCAATAGCAATTCGTGCGGGCGAAGGTCGAAGGGCGCAAGCTGGATCCAGCGATCGAGATAGGTTTGTGCCTCTTCGGGCGGGAAACGCTGCACCATATGCTCGAGAAGGGCTGTATGGATGTCGCGCAGCCGACGACGTTGCGACAGCAGCCATGTTTCGAATGCCGGGCTACGCTCGACGCTCGATCCTTCGTGAAAGTCCCCGGCAAACAGGGCTGCCAGGGACCGCAACTGGCCCAGTGACTGCGTCTTGAATCCATGCTGATAAGCCGCAGTCGCCTCGATCGCATCGATAAAGCAGTCCGACAGATCCAGTCTGATGGTATCGCCCTTCGTAATGACGCGTTGTTCCCCGATCAGCGTGCGAATCTTGCTCAAGCACCATCGCAACTCGCCACGCGGATCGTCGGGGATATCCCACAACAGATCGCAAAGCTGCGCCCTGCCGCACGGCCTCGGTGAAAGCGCAAGGTAGGCCAGAAGAGATCGCACCTTCCGGGAGCCGGGGAGCTTCAGATCGATGCCCTCTCGCCGGATCGCCATCGGGCCGAGCAGTCGGATCTCGAGCGGGCCTCCGGGTTGATTTGCGTCCCCGCCGCTCGATTCCACGCTCATTCCCACGCCAGCTGCCACGCCGACCCCCACTATCCCTGTCTAAGCCAGAGACCGTGGCACGACACGTGCCCAACCACGGTTGCCATAGACGCACCATGAGGCTGATCAATCTGACCCAAGGAGAAAACAATGTCCACATCTGCGGCCGTCGCCAGTAATCCTCAGCCCGCCGTCGATTTCAGCGTGCTCAAGGCCAGGCAACAAAGTGCATGGTCCTCGGGCGACTACGCAATCGTTGGGACGACCTTGCAGATTGTCGGGGAAAGCCTCTGCGAAGCGCTCGATCTGCGCGCCGGTTCGAAGGTGCTTGACGTTGCGGCCGGCAACGGCAACGGCGCGCTTGCCGCAGCCCGACGCTGGTGCGAGGTCACGGCAACCGATTACGTTCCGGCGCTGCTCGAACGTGGCCAGGAGCGCGCAAAAGCCGATAGGCTGCCGATCGTCTTCCAGGAGGCCGATGCAGAACATCTGCCGTTTGCCGATCAGTCCTTCGACAATGTGCTGTCGATTTTCGGCGTGATGTTCACGCCCGACCAGGAGCGCGCTGCGTCCGAACTCATTCGGGTCTGCAAGCGCGGCGGCTCGGTTGGCCTTGCGAACTGGACCCCTGACGGTTTCATCGGGCAGATGTTCAAGACGATCGGCAAGCATGTGCCGCCTCCGTCAGGCGCTCGCTCGCCGGCGCTCTGGGGCTCGCGGGCACGGCTTGCCGAATTGTTCCCGAAAGCCGTCGCGTCGATCGCGGCAACGCCCAGGCAGTTCGTGTTCCGCTACAAGTCACCGGACCATTGGCTTGAGGTCTTCCGGACCTATTATGGTCCAGTGCTGAAAACATTCGCCGCCCTTGACCCGGCGGCGCGAGATACACTGACCGACGACCTTTTGGCGCTCATGGAACGCTTCAATCGCGCCGATGACGGCACCGTGGTCGTGCCAAGCGAATATTTGGAGGTCATCGTCACGAGGCTCTGAACACAGGCTTCCGACACCGGCCGGGCATGGGCTTCATATCCCGATGCTCGGCCGTCAGGTCGAGCGTGTTGTTTTCGAGCCAGGCGATGCCGCCCGCTTGGAGTTGGAACAACGCTCTGATCTTGGAAACGAAAGCCCGGCTGCTGGCAGACTGCCCCTGATTGGAGAGGAGACTCAACCAGGATTTCGCGCGTTTGAAATCGCGCCTGGGGGCAACATGACACCGTCTGAGTTTAGCGCGGCCGTGGTGGTCGCAAGAATGTCGGCAAGCGACATTCAGGAACTGCTTGGCATTGACGAACGAACCAGAAGCCAGCTTGCCTCTGGAGAGAAGCCTGTGCCTCGTTGTGTCGCCTTGTGTCTGTGGCTCATGGCTGCCTATGGCGTTTCCATTCTGGAGGCTCGTGTCCTTGCGGAGGATCCTGGCAGTTAAGAAACCCGCTCCGGCGGAGCTCAATGAGCCGATCTCTCGCTTTCGCAAACATGGATCAATGCTCGAAGAGAATACCCTGCCAGTTCTGGCCGCCATAATAGAAGCCGAGAATGATGGCCTGCTCGTCTGTGACGGTGAACGCGATGTCACACGCCGCTCGAACCCAACCGTGCGAAGGCCGGGACGAATACCGTCATGCAACGCTCCGCGCTCGGAGGCGACATCGAAGCCGCGCACATAGGCTTCCAGGCGGTCGATATAGCCAAGTGCGATGTCGGAGGATGTCGCATCCGCAATCCAAGCATAGAGCGACAGCAGATCGGCCGAGCTTCCGGTGATATAACCGTGCGGCACTTCACGTCTGGTCTTTCACCCGCTCCGCATGACGGGCGCGCACGCTGGCGAACGCATCATCGACACTGACACCGCGCGCGGGATCGGCCTTCATCGCGTCGAAGCTCGGGGCTGCCTGATGCTGGAGCCAGCGCCCGACCGGCTCATCGCGTTCTTTCAGCGCAGGAATACCCTCGCGGACCACCTCGCTCGCCGAAGCACAATCACCCGCGCTCACCTTCGCGTCGATAGACGCTGCCTGATCGCTCGGCAGGCTGATGGTTCTTTTCTCGATGGTCGCCACGATACACCTCCAGCATCCATCACATCACGTGGTATGAAAGTTCATGCCATCGACCCAAGCGCACTTCCATAGGCCAAAACCGTAGAATTCTGCACACTCTGACGATCTGAAAGATGTGCTCTACCTCATCGACGTCTTGACGATGCCGTAAAGACTATGGCCGCGGTTTGTCGGCGAAATGCTTGATCGCGTATTCCGCAACACGCTGGTTCGACTGCCTTGCGTCATCGAGCCAGAACGGGAAGAGTTGCCACTGGTGGATCATGCCAGGCCAGATTTCGGTCTCAACGTCGACTCCGACCTTTCGGGCCTTTTCAGCCAGCCTTAGCGTATCGTCCAACAATGCCTCGCCCGAACCGACCTGGACAAGCAATGGTGGAAACCCGGTCATGTCGCCATAGAGGGGCGACACCATCGGATCAGTGGGCGAGCGTGTTCCGAGATAAGCCTTGCGCATGAGATCGAGCTGAGCGGCGTCGATCAGTGGATCGGTGCTGGCGTTGGCCGTCAGCGATGCGCCTGTTGCAGCCAGATCCGTAACGGGGCTCATCGCCACGACGGCCGCAGGCAACGGTCCCTTGACCCGCATCTGCCTGAGCGTGGCTTCGATCGCGAGGTTTCCGCCGACGGATTCGCCAACGACGACGACGTTGCTGGCCTCATAGCCAGAACCAAGCAGCCACCGGTAGGCTGTCAACGCGTCGTCGATTTGTGCGGGATAGGGGTTATCAGGTGCAAGCCTGTAGTCGATGAGAAGCACGTCGGCGGACGCCGCCTTGGCCAGTGAGCCCGCTATGGCCCGGTGCGTGCGCAACGAACCGCCATAAAAGCCGCCGCCGTGGATATAGAGAATGGCGCGCTTGCCGATCGGATGATGGAGCCTTGCCGGCCAGATGAGCTGCGCGTCGACACCATCTGCATCGACAGGCCTGATTTGCACGCGCGTCGGCTCGGGGGTGGCTTCCATCATGTCTTCGAACGCGTTGCGCCGATCGCGCAGGCTGTCGGCCTTCGCATAATAGTGCTTCCATGTTTCGACGAGCTTGCGGACCTGGTCCTTCGAAACCTGCGTCTGGACCGGCGTATCCCCGGCGGGGGTTGGCGACACCGAGAAGGCGACGGCAAGGCTTGCGACCAGACATGTTTTGGTCAGTCCCGCTATTGAGCGCATGATCGCCGCGGACGCAAGCCCGCGCGATATGTCGACCCGCCGCCGCAAAATCTCCATCACAAGCACCGCGAAACCTCCGATTCAGGACATCTGTCGAGACAGGTGAAACCTGCCACGACCACGGGCCCTGTCAAGCTCGCCATGGTTTAGGAAGCGACCCTTTTCGGCGTGTGAAAGTAATGCCTCTGTCGTATGTCGGCTAGGCTTTGGCCGCGAGTTCTTCCATGCGCTTCAGATTGACCACGGCCTTTACCGGCAGGTGATCGGAGGCAATGCGGGCAAGCGGCGTGTCGTGCGCCTCGACCGCTGTCACAACCCCCTTGCGATTTGCCATGATGCGATCAAGCGCGAGAACGGGAAGTCGTGCGGGAAAGCTCGGTACGGCCAGCGGCTGCGGGCCAAAGGCGGATTGGAACGTGTGCAGTGATGAACGGTCACCGAGCCGCCACTCGTTGAGATCGCCGAGCAGGATGGTCGGGACCTCACGCTTGTCGGCCATCAGTTCGACCAGCATTTTGGCCTGCTGTGCGCGCGAATGGCGAAGCAGGCCGAAATGGGCGGCGATGATGCGCAAGGCCCCGCCGCGTTCGAGATCGAGTTCGGCGACAAGCGCGCCGCGCGGCTCAAGCCCGGGGAGGTTGATCTGGTGCACGTCACGGACGAGGCCACGCTTAAAGAGCACGACATTGCCATGCCAGCCGTGAGCCTTGGCCATGCCGTTAACCGGCACCGGGATCAGTCCGGTCTCCCGTTCCAGCCGGCCGAGATCGAGAATGCCGGTACGCTCGCCAAACCGGGTGTCGGCTTCCTGAAGCGCAATCACATCGGCATCGATTTCGTGGATGACCCGGCTGGTGCGCTCCGGATCGAAACGCCGGTCGTTGCCGACACATTTGTGAACGTTATAAGAGGCAATCAAAGTGCCGTCCGACCGCGGCTTCTTCTCCGAATGTGCTGCATCCAGTCGCTTTTTTCGATTGCGGATCGATGCGAGGATGTTTGAGGGCAGACTGTCCTTTTTGGCATGCATCGGAGTTTGCTCACGCTCCGTTGGTCGAAGTGGTTTGATCCGGAGTATAGGCCGGCTATTGAAACTTGCCACGCCTTTAGGCCGAAGAAATCCGCTACAAATAAGGCGATCCGAGCCAAAGAACCTTCTCGAGCAGCCGGACAGCGAAAGGTCGCGCACGCAGCCCCTGCAACGTAACCGGCGACGCCGATTTGATGGCCTCGTCGATATGCTCGTCAATCTCGTTGGCAAAGCCTTCATTCAGCACTTCCAGGTCGACCTCGAAATTCAGCCGCAGCGATCTCGGATCGAGATTGGATGATCCGACATAGGACCAGACCCCGTCGATCGACAGCAGTTTGGAATGGCTGAAGGCGCCGCTGGAGCGCCAGATGCGGCAATAGCTGCTGAGGATCTGGTCGAACTGCGCTGTCATCGCCCGGTCGACCAGGACGAGGTTGTTGACGGACGGAACGACGATATCAACCTCGACGCCACGTCGTGCGGCCGTCGCCAATGCGCTGATCAGCTCTCGGTCCGGCAGGAAATAGGGCGACATGATGCGGATCGATTTGCGCGCAATGGAGAAGGCGCCCATCAGCATCTTGTGGTTCGTCTCGATGCTTCTGTCGGGCCCGGACGCCACGACGCGCATGAAGACGGGATCTCCCGGTTGGCGCTCGGGCATCGCGGTTCGCCATGCTTCCCCTTGCAGGATCTCGCCGGTCGTGAAGCGCCAGTCTTCGGCGGCAACGTTGAAGAGGTCGGCAACAACCGGCCCGGTAACACTGAAATGGGTGTCGCGCGCAAAGCCCTCCCCTGCTATTTCGCGGGTAAAGCCTGCCCGGATGTTCATGCCGCCGGTCAGCGCGACGCGGCCATCGACGATGAGGATCTTGCGGTGGGTGCGCAGGTTCGCATAGGGCAAACGCAACCCCATGATAACGTTGCCGTTGAAGACCGAGACTGTGACGCCGCCATCTGCAAGATATCCGAGTATGCTCGGCACCGAATAGCGGGCGCCGACCGCATCGATCAGCACGCGCACCTCGACGCCCCGCTTGACTGCAGCAATAAGGGAATCGCCGATCCTCAGTCCGATCGGGTCGCGGTCAAAGATGTAGGTCTCAAGCAGAACACTGCGGGCCGCACTGTCGATTGCCGCCTTCATTGCACCATAGCAGTCGTCGCCGGTCTCCAGCATGTCGATCGTGTTGCCGGTTGCGAGCGGAACGCGGGCGACGCGGTCGCCGAGTGTCTGGAGGGCAGCGAAACGCCGGCCAAAGCCGCTGATGACGATATCCGTGTCGGCGTCGAAGCTTTCGAGCTCATCGAGGTCCGCGTCGGGGATCAGCGCATCGCGCTGAAGGCTGAGCGAGGCGCGCCGGATACGATTGATACCGGCGATCGCATAGAGCACAGCACCGACGATCGGAGAGAGGATGATCACGCCGACCCAGCCGATTGCGGCGCGGACCTCTTCCTTTGTCATGGCCGCGTGGATCGCTGCCGCGGCGCCCATGGCGAGCGAAACAACGAATAGAATATGCGGCCAGTAGGTCGATATGAGATAAAACATTGCGTTGAACTATAAACACAAAGCTGCAGTGTTCAATTGCGCACTCACGGGCATGAAGCGCCCGTTTTGCCGGCGCAAGATCTGTCGTCGGCAAGCACGAAGCACGCACCGCGCAGCAGCTGAATGCTGCAATGCGAGATTTATTTTTGCAGTGTGTCAAAAATTGCTTGAAACCGCACGATTACTCTGGAACTCTGAGGCCAGTATCGCGTTAGACCACGGGCCTCACTGACTGGAGATCGGCGATGACAGAAACTCGCGAAGAGTGGATCAGGAAGCGTGCCTATGCGCTTTGGGAAGAGGAAGGGCGTCCATCGGGACGGGAGTTCGCACATTGGGAACAAGCCCGGGCCGAACGTCAAGCGCTCGAAGGGTCTGCTGCTTCCCCGGATGGCAAGGAAGTGAAGACGCGCAAACGCACCGCCTCCGCTTCAAACGCAAACGGCGCCGTCAAGGTCGCCGCGCCAAGGAAAACGGCTAGCCGAAAATCGGCGTGATTGCTTTTTCCGCTGTGACGGCGGGCGCCAATGATGCCCTTCGTCACATGACTGCATTGCTTCTGCTCTATTGAGTTCCTGGGGGCACGAAAGGTGCGTCGAGGGAGAAGAAG
Organism: Rhizobium sp. RHZ02; assembly: GCF_014851575.1. Lineage (NCBI taxonomy): Bacteria > Pseudomonadati > Pseudomonadota > Alphaproteobacteria > Hyphomicrobiales > Rhizobiaceae > Rhizobium > Rhizobium sp. RHZ02. The sequence continues at coordinate 77,155 of NZ_JACUZX010000020.1, read as the reverse complement.
ATACATGACTGCGCATGGCGCCGACCTCGCAGAAAAAATGCTGCTGCGGCAATCGGCGATGGAACCAAAATCGGGTTTGGAAGTTGATAGATTTGTCGTAGCGGATTGCCGCCTCCGCATCGCGCCTTGAGGGTAAAATGACCGCTCTTGTCATTGCCGCGTTAGCCTATCTGGCCCTCGCCCTGATCCTTGTCTATGCGGTCGACAATCTCGTTGCACTGTTCTTTCCTGATGCACATTCTGCCCTACCGCTGCATTTTCCCACCTTTGAGAAGATGATGGCGTTGTCGCGCAAATATTATCGCAAGTAAGCGACCAAGTCGGCGCACTTTCCGTCAGCTGCTGCCCCTTTGGGTTTGCGAGAACCTTGGAACTTTTCGAGCGTCAGTTGGTTGCCCTTTTCTCTGTCAGAAAAGGTGCCAGACATGCCAAGAGGCGACAAATCCGCTTACACGGACAAGCAGAAAAGAAAAGCCGAACATATCGAGGAAGGCTACGCGGACCGTGGCGTTTCCACCAAGGAGGCCGAACGGCGGGCCTGGGCGACGGTCAACAAGGAAAGCGGTGGCGGCAACAAGTCCGGCTCCGGTCGTGGCAAGCAAGATACCCACGAGGCATCGGAAAAGGGTGGGCGCAAGGGCAGCGCCGCCTCCGCATCGCGTTCTGCGGCAGAGCGCTCGGCTTCGGCCAAGAAAGCAGCAGCGACGCGCAAACGCAACGCGCAGCACGCGCATCACTGATCTCCAGCAAGCCACCGGGAGGGGCTCATGGCATATGTACTGTACTATTGGGATGGCATTCAAGGCCGCGGCGAGTTTGTCCGCCTGGCGCTGGAAGAAGCCCAGGCGGATTATGTCGATGTCGCCAGGCAATCCGGGCCCGCGATGGGAACCGGAGCGATGCTGGACCTGATGAGGAGCAAGCGCGAGCCCCACATTCCCTTTGCGCCGCCGTTTCTGAAGGACGGCGAGCTCATCGTCTCGCATGTCGCCAATATTCTCTCCTATCTTGGCCCAAAACTTGGCCTCGCGCCGGAAGATGAGAAACTGCGCTGCGTCGCCAACGGGCTGCAACTGACCATCACGGACCTGGTGGCGGAGGTGCACGATACGCACCACCCGATTGCCACCTCCCTTTACTATGAGGATCAGAAGGAGGCGGCAAAAGCCCGCTCCGCCGCCTTTATCAGCGAGCGCATTCCAAAGTTCCTCGGCTACTTCGAGCAGGTGCTGCAACAAAACCCTCAGGGGCCGCACCATATCGTTGGCGATGCTCTGAGCTATGTCGACTTGTCGCTGTTTCAGGTCATTGAGGGCTTGCGATATGCCTTTCCAAAAGCGATGAAAGCCTATGCGGCCGACTATCCGGGGCTGATCGCGTTGCACGATGCCGTCGCCAGGCGCCCGAACATTACCGCCTACCTACAGTCGGACCGCCGGCTTGCCTTCAACGAGGACGGAATTTTTCGGCACTATCCGGAGCTTGATCTCGCGCCATAGCGGATATGGCATTGCCCCGGGTTGAGGGAGGCTGATAAGCTCCCCGCAACTCGCCCCAAACCGTCCCGTCACATTCCCGGAGGCCATCGCTGCCATGGCAAATCTTGCTCAATTGCTTGCATCCATCAAAATCCCGGACCTCGCCGGCAAGGCGGTTCTGATCACTGGCGCCTCGACCGGTATCGGTGCAGCGCTCGCCCGCGCCTTTGCCGTGCAGGACATGAAGGTTGGCATTCATTACAATGCGAGCCGGGAGCCCGCCGAAGCGCTTGCCGACGAAATCCGGGCAGCCGGCGCAACCGTGCACCTCGTTCACGGAGACGTGTCGAAAGAGGGCGAGACGGAACGTGTCGTCGAAGAGACGGCCAGAACCTTCGGGCATCTCGACGGGCTGGTAAACAATGCCGGCGGCATGCTCGGTCGCAAGCCAACCGCCGAATATACCGACGAGCACTACATGAAGGTCATGGATCTGAATGCCCGCTCGGTTCTCGCTGCAACGCGCGCTGCCCATCCATGGTTGAAGAAGCAGGGCGGCTTCATCATCAACACGACCTCGATCGCCGCCCGCAATGGTGGCGGCAATGGTGCCGTGCTCTATGCGGCATCGAAGGGCTTCGTCTCGACGATCACGCGCGGCCATGCCAAGGAGTTCGTTCCTGACCGCATTCGGGTCAACGCGGTGGCGCCGGGCGTCATCGCCACGCCGTTCCATGAGCGCTACACCAACGACGAACAGATGGAGCTCCAACGCAAGACGATTCCGATGGGTTTCGTCGGCACGCCGGAGGATTGCGTCGGCGCCTATCTCTTCCTGGCATCGCCGACGCTTTCCGGCTACGTCACCGGCCAGATCATCGAGGTCAATGGCGGCCAGCTGATGCCGTAAGCGTTGGCTTGCACAAAGAAAAACGGCGCGGACGATCTCCGCGCCGTTTTCGTTCTGCGATGGAAATCAGACGCGCTCGAGCGCGATGGCAATCCCCTGCCCGACGCCGATGCACATGGTCGACAGCGAGTAGCGCCCACTGGCTTCCCGCAGTTCCATTGCAGCCGTCCCCGTGATGCGCGCGCCGGACATGCCGAGCGGATGGCCAAGCGCAATGGCGCCGCCGTTGCGGTTCACACGGCCGTCATCGTCGGCTACGCCGAGTTCGCGCAGAACCGCCAGACACTGCGAGGCGAATGCCTCGTTGAGTTCGATGACGTCGAACTGATCCTGCGTCATGCCAAGCCGTGCCATCAGTTTGCGCGATGCCGGAACCGGGCCGATACCCATGATGCGCGGCGGCACGCCGGCAGCCGCTCCGCCCAGAATGCGGGCGATCGGTGTCAGTCCATACTTTCTGGCAGCAGCTTCGCTGGCAATGATCAGGGCGGCAGCGCCGTCATTTACACCGGAGGCATTGCCTGCTGTCACTGTCCCGCCCTCTTTCTTGAAGGGTGTGGCAAGCTTGGCAAGCGCTTCCATTGTCGTCGCGCGCGGATGCTCATCCTTCTCCACGATGACAGGATCGCCCTTGCGCTGGGGGATGGTGACGGAGGTGATTTCCTTTGCCAGCCGGCCATTGGCCTGCGCGGCCGCGGCCCTGGCCTGGCTTCGAACCGCAAAGGCGTCCTGATCCTGGCGCGAGACCTTGTAGTCCTCGGCGACGTTCTCGCCGGTCTCCGGCATGGAATCGACGCCGTACTGCTTCTTCATCAGGGGATTGATGAAACGCCAGCCGATCGTCGTGTCGTAGATCTCTGCGTGGCGGGAGAATGCCGTTTCCGCTTTCGGCATGACGAAGGGCGCGCGCGACATGCTTTCAACGCCGCCTGCAATCATCAGTTCGGCTTCGCCTGCCCTGATGGCGCGCGCAGCCGCGATGATGGCGTCCATGCCAGAACCACAGAGACGATTGATGGTCGTACCTGGCACCGAGACCGGCAGGCCCGCCAGCAGCGAGGACATGCGAGCGACATTGCGGTTGTCTTCGCCGGCCTGGTTGGCGCAACCGAAGATCACATCGTCAACCGCTTCCCAGTCGACATTGCCGTTGCGCTCAATCAGCGCCTTCAACGGCACGGCGCCGAGATCGTCAGCGCGAACCGCTGACAGCGAACCGCCGAAGCGCCCGATCGGGGTGCGGATATAGTCACAGATATAGGCTTCGGTCATCAGGCTTCTCCCTTAGAGTTCCGGGACGACGAGATCGGCAACCGGACCGTCGATGTAGAGGGGCGCGCCGGTCATCGCCTGCAATTCCTCGACCGTCATGGCGGCAAGCTTCTCGCGCAACACGAAACGGCCTTCCACAATGTCGATCACGGCATGGCTCGTATAGACGCGGGTGATGCAACCGACCCCGGTCAGCGGGAAGGTGCATTTGTCGACAAGCTTCGGCTCGCCGTTCTTGGTGACGTGCTCGGTAATGACGCAGACCTGCTTGGCGCCGTGCACGAGATCCATGGCGCCACCGACCGCCGGCACGCCCTTGGCGCCGACCCTCCAGTTGGCGAGGTCACCATTCTGCGCCACCTGGTAGGCGCCGAGGATCGCGACGTCGAGATGGCCGCCGCGAACCATGGCGAAACTGTCGGCATGGTGGAAGAAGGCCGAGCCGGGCTTCAACGTCACCGGCCGCTTGCCGGCATTGATGAGATCCCAGTTCTCCTCCCCGGCGGGCGGTGCCTCGCCGAAATCGAGGATGCCGTTCTCCGTATGGAAAATCGCCTGGCGGCCTGGCGGCTGATAGCGTGCCACCATTTCCGGAAAGCCGATGCCGAGGTTCACATAGGCACCGTCGGCAATGTCCTGGGCTGCGCGCCATGCGATGCTGGCATTGGAAAGCTTGATGTCTTCGCGGGTGTTGATGATGCTGATATCGACGGTCATTGATAGACCACTCCGGCTCGAACGAGCTCTTCTTCCTGGGCGGGATTGGCGACCTCGACGACACGGTCGACGAAGATGCCGGGGGTGACGACATGCTCGGGGTCGATGCCGCCGGCGGGAACGATGCTGGAAACCTGGACGATGGTCTTGCCCGCCGCCATGCACATCAGCGGATTGAAGTTGCGCGCCGCCTTGTTGTAGGTGAGGTTTCCGTGGGTGTCGCCAACATGGGCCTTGACGATGGCGAAATCCGCCTTCAACCAGCGCTCCTGCACATAATGCCGGCCGTCGAATTCAGCGATGACCTTGCCCTCGGCAAGTTCGGTGCCGTAACCCGTCGGCGTGTAGAAGGCCGGGATGCCGGCGCCGCCAGCGCGGATGCGCTCGGCAAGCGTTCCCTGAGGCACCAGCTCCAGCTCGATCTCTCCCGCAAGATACCTGTCCGTGAAGGCGCGCGGGTCGGACGAGCGCGGGAAGGAGCAGATCATCTTCCTCACCATGCCGGCGTCGATCATCGCGGCAATCCCAATGCGGCCGTTGCCGGCATTGTTGTTGATCACCGTGAGGTTCCTCGGCCCCTTGTCAATCAGGGCGTGGATCAGCTCGATAGGTGCGCCCGACCCGCCGAAGCCGCCGATCATGACGGTTGCTCCGTCTCCGATTTCGGAGATGGCCTCAGCCGTGCTCCCGATAGTCTTGTCCATGCTGGATCACTCCTTGCCGGCGAGATGCTCCTCTGCGCCCTTCACCGATGGATAAAACGCGGAGGCAGGGTGGGCAAGGCATTTTGTGCGGTATTTGACATTTGTTCGTATATCGCACAAAATAATGTGGCGAATGGCATTCTGACCGGGATCCGGCAATAACCTCGCGAGCAAAGGAGGAACCATGCGAGAAACTGATTTTGTCAGCGGCTTTGCCAGAGGACTGAAGGTCATCGAGGCGTTCGAGGAGACCCGCCAGCGGCTTTCGATCGCCGACGCCGCGAAGCTGACCGGCCTCGACCGCGCCACGGTGCGCAGGTCGCTGCTGACGCTGGCCGAACTCGGCTATGCCGAATATGACGGCAAGTTTTTCGCCCTGACGCCCAAGATCCTGCGGCTCGGGCACTCCTATCTCTCGGCAACGCCCCTGCCCGTCCTCATCCAGCCGCATCTCGATCAATTGTCGGAAAAAGCCGGGCAGAGCGCATCCGCCTCCGTGCTCGATGGCACGGAGATCGTCTATATCGCCCGCGCTTCGCAGCGGCGTGTCATGTCGATCAACCTGACGCCGGGCAGCCGCCTTCCCGCCTTCTGTGCCTCCATGGGTCGCGTCCTGCTGTCAGCGCTGCCGGAGGCCGAGGCCAGGGCAGTCCTTGCCCGCACCGACCTCAAGCAAAATACGCCAAACACCAAGACCGACGTCGAGGAACTGATGGCGGAGTTTCGGCGTGTGCGCGATCAGGGTTACGCCGTGATCGACCAGGAACTGGAAATCGGCCTCTGCTCCATTGCAGTTCCGGTCGAGAACGATCGCGGGCAGACGGTGGCGGCAATCAATATCGGCGCGCCTGCAGCCCATGCGCCAGCCGCGGAAATGCCGGCTCGCTACCTGCCGCTCCTTCGAGAGACACAGAAGGCGCTCAGCCTCGTGCTGCGCTAGGCACCAAGCTTCGCACGCTCCGCCATGCGCCATGATCGAGGCGTCTGGCCGGCTTGTTTGAGGAAGAAGCGCGAGAAATAGGCCGGGTCCGAAAACCCGAGCCGGTAGGCGATCTCCTGGACGCTGCCAAAGGTGAAGACCAACTCGCGTTTTGCCTCATCGAGGAGCTTTCGGGCAATCAACTCATGCGCACCGTAACCGCTCGTGGCGCGTACGATCCGGTTCAGGTGGGTCGGCGAGATGCCGAGCGCCCTGGCATAGAAAGCTGCCGGCTGATGCGATTTGAAATGCCGCTGGATCAGGCCGTGCAGCAGCTCCATGCGACGTTCATTCTCGTCGGCAGCCGCCTCGTCGTCCTGTCTTTCAGAGGAGAGACGCGCGGTCAGCAACAATGCCGACGTCAGGTAGGACTCGAGCAGGTCGTTGCGCCCGCTTTTGCGCTGCGCGAATTCGCGTCCGAGCCGCTTCAGGCAGGCAGCCACGTAGCGCGCCCCCTCATCGTCCATGTCGAGCCTGGTCAGATGCGGCGATGCCATCCACTCGCCGAGCCGGCTGCGGTCGCCGGGGATGGCCTTCAGATGCGAGCTCAACACCGTGATGACGACGCCGTCGATGTCCCTGGAGAAACGAAAACCGTGATCGAGGCCGGGGGGAACGGTAATGACCGACTGACCTTCGATCGGGTGCCAGGCGCCTGAGAACATTGCCTCGCCGGAGCCGCTATCGATGTACAATATCTGAAAGAAACTGTCGTGGCGATGTGGCCGGATCTCGAAATGATGCAGGCTGCTGCGGGCGGGAATTGTTTCGCAGTGCAGCCAAAACTCCGGCTTTTTGCCGGTACTCTCGCCGTAGAGCTCGTAGGTCGGCACAATCCTTACCATTCCTGCCTCCATCACCCGATGTTCGCTTTGTGCAATTTCATGATGGATTTGTCCATTGTTGATGGCGCCTTGCCCGGTCAAGATTTGACAAAAGACAAGTGCGGGAGGACACCATGCGCACCAAGGTAGCCATCATTGGCTCCGGCCCTTCAGGGCTTTTGCTTGGCCAGTTGCTGACGGAAGCCGGCATCGACAACGTCATCCTGGACCGCGTTGGCAAGGATTATATCCTTGGCCGCGTACGTGCCGGCGTGCTGGAGGAAGGAACCGTTGGACTTATCGATGAGGCAAAGGCTGGCGCGCGCATGCATGCCGAAGGTCTTTCGCATGACGGCTTTTCCCTTGCCTTCGACGGGCGCGACCATCGCATCGACCTGTTCGGTCTGACCGGCGGCAAGCGCGTCATGATCTACGGGCAAACGGAAGTCACCCGCGACCTGATGGAGCGACGCGAAGCCAGCGGCGCGCTGACGATCTATGAGGCAGCGAATGTCAAGCCGCACGATTTCGATGGAGCGGCCCCTTACGTCACCTACGAAAAGGATGGTGCCACGCGCCGCATCGACTGTGATTTCATCGCCGGCTGCGACGGTTTCCATGGCGCCAGCCGCAAGGCGGTTCCCGAAAAATCGTTGCGCACATTCGAGAAGATCTACCCCTTTGGATGGCTTGGAATTCTGGCCGAGGTCGCTCCCGTCAACCATGAGCTGATCTATGCCAACCACCCGCGGGGATTTGCGCTCTGTTCCATGCGCTCGGAGCATCGCAGCCGCTACTACATCCAGTGTCCGCTCGATGAAAAGGTCGAGGATTGGAGCGATGACCGCTTCTTTGACGAACTTCGCCGCCGCCTGCCTGCGCATCATGCCGATGCACTTGTGACCGCGCCTTCCTTCGAGAAGTCGATCGCACCGCTTCGCTCCTTCGTTGCCGAGCCGATGCGCTTTGGCCGCATGTTCCTTGTCGGCGATGCCGCCCATATTGTTCCGCCGACCGGTGCGAAAGGCCTCAATCTCGCCGCGAGCGACGTGCATTATCTGTTCTCGGGCCTGATCGAACACTACCAGGATCGTTCGAACGCAGGCATCGACACCTATTCCCAAAAGGCACTCGCCCGCGTTTGGAAGGCGGTCCGTTTCTCCTGGTGGATGACAACGATGATGCACCGGTTCCCCGATACCGGTGATTTCGACCAAAAGATTCAGGAAGCCGAACTCGACTATCTGACGCATTCACGCGCAGCTTCGACCGCGCTTGCGGAAAACTACGTCGGCCTTCCCTACTAATTTAGTTTCCCTTCCGCCATCCACGGAAGGGTGCACGGGGAGCGGCGGTGGTTCATGCGTCCCACCGCTGCTCGCCCGTCGATCGGCACCTTGTCGGCTGGCAGGCTTGCTGGCGTCAGACCTTGCGGAACTCGAGTTCGTAGACAACTTCCTCGCCGTTCTTTGGATCGACCCCAGGGGCGCCGCTGATGACAAGCCTGTTGCCGTCGATGGAGAACGGCCGGATCAGGTCGCTGACGCCCCAGGCCGGATTCCAGCTCGCGTCGACATGGTGCACCACGCGTCCATTCTCGAAGGTATAGGTTCCGGCATAGGCGAGCATGGAATCGAACAGCGCGACCTTTTCGGCGTCGGTCGGGACTTCGCCTTTCAGCGCCGGCCGTTCGCGGCTGACGACCACAGCCATTACCCGGCCATCCGGATGATAGGAAAGATATCCGACAGGGTCGGGTCCCATCGCATTCGTAACCAACCCGGTCGCAACAGCACGGCGCGTCCAGGATACCATTCTCCATGTTCCATGTAATGCGGCTGCACTTCCCATAGTGTGGCTCCCACGCGCAGTTGCACGAGCTGGACGATACCACGCAGGCCCTATCCGCAACAGGGTCGCTAGGTCTTGGCGGCAACCTCCATCGCCGCCTCCCGCAGCGTCTGCATGAGGATCGAAAGCGGCAGCGAGGGAATGGCGTCCGTGCGCATTGTCAGTCCAACCGGCCCTTTTGTTTCGCTGGTGTCAATCGGCAAGACTTCCAGGAGGCCGTCGGCGATATCGGTTGCGACCACACCTGTGGAAATGATCCAGATGGCGTTGCTCGACCGCACGAAGGCGCGGCCGAAGGAGTCAGACACCGTTTCGATCTGGTTCGGCAGACTGGCGACGCCGTTGGCAATCAGGAAGCCTTCCACGAAGGGGCGAATGATCGAGGCGCGCGTCGGCATCAGCACGGTATATTCACCGAGCTTCGCAAACAGCGACTGGCGCGATTTCAGCAGCGGATGGCCTGCACGAACCGCAAAGACGACCTGTTCGGAGTAAAGATGCTCGAAGGAAAAGCCGGCCATCTTTTCCGCGCCGGCAAGCCGCCCGACGACGAGATCGAGGTCGCCGACGCGCAGCTGCTCCAAGAGCACCGCATTCTCTCCCGTCACGATCTTGATGCGGCTCCAGGTGTTTTCCTTGAGGAAAAGCTCCATGGCGCGCGGCATGATCCGCGTCGAGACCGTCGGCAAGGCGCCGATCCGGATCGGCGGGGCCTCGCCGAAACGCTCCTGGGATACCGAATCAAGGCCCTGGCGCAAGGCCGTGAGCGCTGCTCCCGCATGGCGCAGAAAAACGTCGCCATAGCGGGTGATCTTGATGCCGCGCCCGTCGCGCTCGAAGACCGCAACGCCAAGCACCTCCTCCAGTTCGCGGATCGTCTTCGTCACCGCCGGCTGGCTGACATTGAGCAATCCGGCTGCCTTCATCACGCTTTTCTGCCGCGCCACCTCGACAAATGTCTGTAGATGACGAAACTTCACCCGACTGTCGATCATGGATTTCATAACTCCGGAGTTATCGAAATGCCACGAAATATCATTTTACCTAACCAGATTAAACATCCAATTTGAACCAGGGTCTGTGTCGGCCCCTCTCATTCAAGTCGGCCGCGACTTGCATGGTGACCGGCACGGAGAGGAGATTTGCCGTGCAGTTTGCCCGTATCAACGACATCGCGATCCACTACCAGCTGATCAGCGGCCCCGCTGACAAGCCGGTCATCGTCTTTGCTAATTCGCTTGGCACCGATTTTCGCATCTGGCGCGACGTGATCGTACGACTGGCCGGGGACTACGCGATCATTGTCTACGACAAGCGAGGCCACGGGCTTTCCGATGTCGGCCAGGTTCCCTATTCGATCGAAGATCATGCTTCCGATCTTGCCGGCCTGCTCGATCTTCTGGCGGTCAAGCAGGCCTTCATCTGCGGTCTTTCCGTGGGCGGGCTGATTGCTCAGGCGCTCTACAAGGCGCGGCCCGACATGGTGCAGGGACTGATCCTTTGCGATACGGCGCACAAGATCGGCACCACCGAGAGCTGGAATACACGGATTGAAACCGTCGCCAGCAAGGGTATTGCGAGCATCGTCGACGGCGTCATGAAGCTCTGGTTCACGCCGGCTTTCCGGCGACCTGAGAACACGGCTTATCACGGCTACAGCAACATGCTCGTGCGCCAGCCGGTGGAAGGCTACCTTGCCACCTGCGAGGCAATCCGCGATGCCGACTACACGGACGTGGCCTCCAGGATCAGCGTTCCGACGATCTGCATTGTCGGTGATCAGGACGGCTCGACGCCGCCCGATCTCGTCAAGTCGACGGCCAGGCTCATTCCCAACGCCCGCTTCGAGATCATACGCGATGCGGGCCATATCCCTTGCGTCGAGCAGCCGGAAGCGCTGACGGCAATCATTCGCGCATTCATCGATTTCGCATTGCATGGAGAAAAGAGCTCATGAGTGAACTCCACCAGCCGTCGAAGCGCTTCGAGCAGGGTATGGCGACGCGGCGTGCCGTGCTGGGCGATGCCCATGTCGATCGCGCCGAATCAAGCTCGACCCCGTTTGACAAGCCGTTCCAGGACCTGATCACGGAAGCCGCCTGGGGACATGTCTGGTCGCGCCCGACACTGACGCGCCGCGAGCGGTCGATCGTGACGATCGCGCTTCTGGCAGCACTTGGCCAGGACGACGAGGTGGCGATGCATGTCCGCGCCACCGCCAACACCGGCGCCTCGCGCGATGATATTTGCGAAGCGTTGCTGCACGTGGCGATCTATGCCGGCGTTCCCGCCGCCAATCACGCCATCAAGATCGCCAAGCATGTTTTCGAACAGATGGACGCCGGCAAGGCGGCCTGAAAGGCATAGGATGTCCGATCTTCCCAACCGCATTCCCGAAACCGGCGCATTCTTCGCGCGAGACCGCGAATGGCATGCGCCTGCCTTCACCCCAGGCTACAAGACCTCGGTCCTGCGTTCGCCGCAGCGCGCGCTGTTGTCGCTTGACGGAACGATTTCGGAAATCACCGGGCCGGTCTTCGGCCACTCCGTCATCGGTGAGCTCGACAACGACCTGATCCACAACTTCGCCAAGCCGGGCGAAAGTGCCATCGGCGAGCGCATTATCGTCCACGGCCGTGTGCTCGACGAACGTGCACGCCCGGTACCCGGTGCCCTTGTCGAGTTCTGGCAGGCCAATGCCGGCGGGCGCTATCGGCACAAGAAGGAAACCTATCTCGCCGCCATCGATCCGAACTTCGGCGGATGCGGGCGCTGCATCACCGATGAGCATGGTCAGTATGCGTTTCGCACGGTTCGCCCGGGAGCCTATCCCTGGCCCAACGGCGTCAACGACTGGCGCCCGGCCCATATCCACTTCTCGATCTTCGGCCATGGCTTTTCCCAGCGTCTGATCACGCAGATGTATTTCGAGGGTGATCCGATGATCTGGAAGTGTCCGATCGTCGGCACGATCCCCGACAAGCGCGCCATCGAGCAATTGATTGCGCCGCTCGACTGGGGCAACACGATTCCGATGGATGCGCGCGCCTACAAGTTCGACATCGTTTTGCGCGGCCGCCGCTCGACGATGTTCGAAAACCGCATGGAGGGGAACTGATGGTTCAGGAACTCGGCTATCTCAAGGAAACGCCCTCGCAGACGGCAGGCCCCTATGTCCATATCGGCCTGACCCCGAACTTCTGTGACATCAAGGGCGTCTATGAAAATGACCTCGGAACGGTGATGGTCAACGACAAGACGCTTGGCGAGCGCATCACGGTGACAGGCCGCGTTTTTGACGGTGCCGGTGCTCTGGTGCGCGATGCAGTCATCGAAATCTGGCAGGCCGACGGCGCCGGCCTCTATAACAGCCCGTCGGAGATGCGGGGCACGGCAGATCCGAACTTTACCGGCTGGGGCCGTTGCCCGACACGCGCCGAAGACGGCGTTTTCACCTTCGACACCGTCAAGCCGGGCCGCGTTCCCTTCAAGGACGGCCGCAAGATGGCGCCACACATCACCTTCTGGATCGTCGCACGCGGCATCAACATCGGCCTGCATACGCGCATGTATTTTCCAGAGGAGGCAGAGGCCAACAAGGCCGACCCGCTGCTTCTGCGCATCGAGCACCGGGAACGCGTCGACACGCTGATCGCCCAACGTGACGGATCGACCTATACTTTCGACATCCGGCTGCAGGGCGACCGGGAGACCGTGTTCCTCGATATCTGACCGGAGGGACTTGCGTTAAGGACATTGCAGGCGCAGTTGTCGGTCGCAGCAAGAAAGACACCGATGACCATCTCAGCCTTTGATCACCCGTTTCTGTCCGGCCTGCTCGGCGACGAGGAGACGGCTTCGTATTTCTCCGCGGCGGCAGATATTCGCGCCATGCTCGGGTTCGAAGCAGCACTCGCCAGGGCCGAGGCCATTCACGGTCTGATTTCGCATGAAGCGGCACGCCATATCGGCACGGTCTGCGCAACGTTTGAACCGAATGTCCTCAATCTGAGAACGGCCACGGCCCGCGACGGAGTTGTGGTTGCCGATCTTGTCAAACAGCTGCGCGAGGCAGTCGGGGAGCCGTACTTTGATTGCGTTCACCTCGGCGCCACGAGCCAGGATGTCATCGATACCAGCCTGATGGTTCGCCTGAAGGCAATCACGTTCCTGTTTTCAAATCGGCTCACGAAGCTTGCCAAGGTGTTCGACAGTCTCGACGCGCAGTTCGGGAAAAGCGCTTTGATGGGGCGGACCCGCATGCAGGCTGCGATCGCGATCACAGTCTCTGATCGTCTTCGCGCCTGGCGCGCACCGCTTGCCGGTTATCGGGACCGGCTGACCGAACAGGGCTTTCCCCTGCAGTTCGGCGGGGCAGCCGGTACTCTCGACAAGCTTCAGGATCTTGCCCCAGCCGTGCGCTCAGCCCTGGCCCAGGAGCTCGGCCTCTCAGACACGCCGCAATGGCAAAGCCAACGCGGGGTCGTCGCGGATTTCGCCAATCTGCTGTCGCTCATCGGTGGCAGCCTTGGCAAATTCGGGCAGGATGTCGCGCTTCTGGCGCAGGCGGGCGATGAGATCGAGCTATCAGGGGGGGGCGGTTCGTCCGCAATGGCGCACAAGCAAAACCCGGTCGCAGCCGAAACGCTCGTTGCTCTGGCGCGCTTCAATGCGACCCAACTCTCCGGCATGCATCAGTCGCTGGTGCACGAACAGGAGCGATCGGGCGCGGCGTGGACGCTGGAATGGCTCATTCTGCCGCAAATGGTCATGGCGACGGCCACTTCGCTTCGCCTGGCGCTTGAACTGGCCGGCAATATCAAGCGAATTGGGCACAAATCATAACCCCCGAGGTATGATTTTTGCCGTTTATTTCATTTTACATTACCGTTTTGAATGAGACACTATCGCCAAGGCTTTAGCTGTGAACTAAAGCGGCGTAGGAGTGCGCCATCGTCAATGGGAGGATTTATGAAACGGTTTGTCCTGGCCGCCGTTGCGGCAGTCGTCATGAGCACAGCGGCCTATGCCGATACCATCAAGGTCGGCGTCGTCGGGCCGTTCTCTGGTCCGTTCGCCCTGCAGGGCAAGAACTTCAAAGCCGGTATCGATGCCTACATGGCGATCAACGGCAACAAGGTCGGCGACAACACCGTCGAAGTGATCTATCGCGATCTGCCCGCGGCCGATCCGGCGCAGTCGAAGGCGCTGGCGCAGGAGCTGGTCGTCAAGGAAAAGGTCCAGTACCTCGCGGGATTCTATTTCACGCCTGACGCGATGGCCGTGACGCCGATCCTGAAGCAGGCGAATACGCCGCTCGTCATCATGAACGCGGCCACATCGGCAATCGTCACCAAGAGCCCGCTGGTGGTGCGCACCTCGTTTACGACGTGGCAGACCTCGACGCCGATCGCCAAGGTTGCCCATGACGCCGGCGTCAGCAAGGTCATCTCCGTTGTCAGCGACTACGGTCCGGGCGTCGACGCCGAGAATGCCTTCAAGGCAGCCTTCGAGAAGGAAGGCGGTCAGGTCGTCGAGGCAATCCGCATGCCGCTCTCGACCAACGATTTCAGCCCGATCATGCAGCGGGTCAAGGATTCCGGCGCGCAGGGCGTTTTCGCCTTCCTGCCATCCGGTCCGACGACGCTCGGCTTCGTCAAGGCCTACAATGAAAACGGCCTCAAGGCTGCCGGTATCAAGTTCTTTGCGCCAGGTGACCTGACGCAGGAATCCGATCTTCCGGCACTTGGCGATGCTGCTCTCGGCATTCAGACAACCTTCCATTATGCCGTCTCGCATGATTCGCCGGAGAACAAGGCGTTTGTCGAGGCTGCAGCCAAGGCAATCGGCAGCAAGGCGGAACTGTCCTTCCCGGCCGTCGGTGCCTATGACGGCATGAACGTCATCTACAAGATGATCGGGGCGACCGGCGGCAAGCAGGATGCAGCCAAGGCAGTCGAGGCAGTCAAGGGCCTGACCTGGGTCAGCCCGCGCGGTCCGGTCTCGATCGATCCGGAAAGCCGCCATATCACGCAGAACATCTACCTGCGCGAAGTCACCAAGGCCGATGATGGCACCTATTACAACAAGGAAGTCCAGACGTTCGAAAAGCAGGGCGACCCTGGCCTTGCGGCTGCGAAGTAGAGACCTCTGACATCTGCAGCGGACCGGGATGCTTGCGGCGCCGAGCGCGCTCTAAGCACCGCAATGCCGGCCCGCTCCAACAGCATCGGGATAGCCTCATGCAAACAGTCTTCAGCATAGCCGTCGATGCGCTTGCCTATGGCATGGTGCTGTTCGTCATCTCGATCGGTCTGTCGGTAACCATGGGATTGATGCGCGTCGTCAATCTCGCCCACGGCGCCTTCGCCATGATCGGCGGTTACATCGCGTCCTATGCCGCGCGCGATCTCGGGCTTGGCTACGGTGTTGCGGTGCTTGCCTCTGTCGTTGGGACCGTCATCATCGCAATTCCTGTCGAACGCTTTCTCTACAGGCGGATTTATGGGGCGCCAGAGCTGACGCAGGTGCTGATGACGATCGGCATTACCTTCTGCATCATCGGCATTGCCAATTACGTGTTTGGTCCAACCCTGAAGACGATCCCGCTGCCATCGGGACTTCAGGGCTCGGCGGACCTTGGCTTCCGAACCATCCCTGTCCACCGCCTGTTTGCTATCCTTTGCGGTCTCGCAGTCGCCGGCGGACTTTGGTATGCGATCGAAAGGACCAGCTTTGGCGTGAAGCTGCGCGCCTCCGTCGACAATGCGGCGATGGCGGCAGCACTCGGGGTACGCACCGAGATCGTCTATGCGCTAAGTTTTGCCGTTGCCGTTGGCCTTGCCGCATTCGGCGGGGTTGTCGGCGCCGAACTGCTGCCGGTCGAACCCTACTACGCACTGCGCTATATGGTGACCTTCCTCGTGGTCGTTTCGGTCGGCGGTGCGGGGTCCATCCCGGGCGCATTGATCGCCTGCCTCGTGCTCGGCGGCATCGATACGACAGGACGCTACCTGATGCCGGAATTCGGCGAATTCTTCTTCTACCTCGCGGTCATTGCGATCATCTGCATCTTCCCGCGCGGTCTGGCGGGAAGGACGAAATAGAATGGCTGCCGTCATGAACACTGAAGCAGGTGTTTCCGCCTCCGCCCGCCTCCATCGATCGCTCGGCCGTGATGCGGCAGGCGCTGCGGCGATCCTGGTCGTTGCCGTCGTCGGCTACTTCCTGTTTCCGGATAATCTTGCGCTGCTTACCCGCATCGTCGCCGTCGCCCTGCTTGTTCTCTCGCTTGATCTTGTCACGGGCTATTGCGGCGTCGCGACGCTTGGACACGCGGCCCTCTTCGGTTCGGGCGCCTATGCCGCGGGTATTCTCTCGGCGCATTATGGCATCAATGATCCGCTGCTGATGACCCTTGCGGGCATCGCTGGCGGTGCTGTCGCGGGACTGATCAGCGGTATCATTATCCTGCGTGGCCATGGCCTGCCGCAGCTCGTCCTGTCGATCGCGCTCATCCATCTCTTCCACGAGTTCGCCAACAAGGCGTCCAGCTGGACCGGCGGGAGCGACGGTCTGTCCGGGATCTCTGCCGACCCTATCCTCGGATATTTCGAATTCGATCTCTATGGCCATACAGCCTACGTCTTTGCGATTGTCCTGCTGCTCATCGTCTTTGTGCTTCTGCGTCTCATCGTGCGCTCGCCCTTTGGCATGTTGTGCCGTGGCATAAAGGAGGATCCGTTGCGCATTAGGGCCATGGGGGCCTCGCCAAAGGCTGCCCTGATGAAGATGTATGTGATCTCGGGTGCGGTCGCCGGCGTCGGTGGGGCACTTAACGCCATCACCACACAGGTCGTTGGCCTCGACAGTCTCTCCTTCACCCTGTCGGCGGAGTCACTGGTCATGCTCGTTCTTGGTGGCACGGGCTCACTGTTCGGCGGGCTTTCCGGCACGGTGATCTTCATGCTCTTCGAGGACTATGTCTCGGCGGCAAACCCATTCCACTGGCTGACGATGGTGGGCGCGCTTTTGATCGCCGTCGTCCTTTTCGCACCGAAGGGGCTCTACGGCTCCGCCGCAGCCTTCTTTAACCGCAGGAAGGAGGCGGGACAATGAACGCCTTCTTCGAAGTTGCCAACCTGAAGAAATCCTTCGGCGGCCTTGCCGTGACAAACGATGTCTCGCTGTCTATGGCGCCGGGCGATCGCGTGGCGCTGATCGGACCGAATGGTGCTGGCAAAACGACCTTCGTCAATCTCGTGACCGGCAACTTGCAGCCCGATTCCGGCGATGTCCGGCTTGCGGGCGAGACTGTCACCAAGGTTGGTGCCAATGGCCGTGTCAAGCGCGGCCTGGTGCGGTCCTTCCAGGTTACCCGGCTCTTCCTCGAGATGACGTCGGCCGAGCATGTCGCCCTTGCCATCCTCCAGCGTCAAGGACGCACGGGGCGCATGTTCGGGAATTTTCTTGCCATGCCCGATGTGATGGATGAAGTCAGCGAGCTGCTCAGTACGCTGGGGATCGCCCACCTCATGCATCGCAAGGTGAATGAGATTGCGTACGGCCAGCAGCGGCTCCTGGAAATCGCCGTTGCGATGGCCCTGCGGCCAAAGGTGCTCCTGCTTGACGAGCCGGCCGCCGGTGTTCCCCAGAGTGACACCGGTCGCATCGAGCAGGCGCTCGCCGACCTGCCCGCCGATCTCGCTGTGTTGATGATCGAGCACGACATGGATCTTGTTTTCCGTTTCGCCAAGCGCGTTGTCGTTCTCGCGGCAGGCACGATCATCTTTGATGGATCGCCCGCCGACGTTACCAAGGATGCCCGCGTTCGCGAGGCCTATCTCGGGAGCTATGCCAATGCCAGCCACGCCGCTTGAGGTCGAAAATCTGTCGGCCGGCTACGGGCCGACACGGGTTCTCGAAGGCATCTCATTCTCCGTTCCATCAGGCGCGCGCCTTGCCGTTCTAGGCCGCAACGGCATGGGCAAGACCACCCTGCTTGCGACGCTCGCCGGGCAGACCAAACGCTACGACGGCACGATCCGGATCGGTGGTGCCGACGTGACGGCCATGCCAAGTGCGTCACGCGCGCACAAGGGACTGGGCTATGTTCCGCAGGCGCGCTGCATCTTTCCGACATTGACGGTGGAGGAGAACCTCTTCGTCGGCCTCAAGGGCCGGCCGAAGAGCGCGCTTGAGGAAGCCTATGGCATGTTCCCGCGCCTGAAGGAGCGACGCCGCAATCTTGGCAACCAGCTTTCGGGCGGCGAACAGCAGATGCTGTCGACGGCTCGCACGATCCTTGGTCGTCCGTCGGTGCTTCTGCTTGACGAGCCGCTGGAGGGCCTGGCACCCGTCATCTGCGAGGAGCTCATGGCTGCGTTCGCCGAGCTCGCGAAGACCGGCGACATGACGATCCTGCTGGTTGAACAACGCATCCAGAGCGCGCTTGATTTTGCCGACCATGTGATCGTGCTGGAGCGCGGGCGCCTCGCCTGGGCCGGGACGCCAAAGGCGCTGTCGGACGATCACGCGGCTGTCGAGCGCTTGCTTGGCGTTGGCGGTCTGCATTAGGCGGAGCAACTACGGGGCACGATCGTCGTCCTGCCCCGTGGCCAAACCGCCCGCGGCGCTCTCATACTATTGACGGAGAAGCATTCAATTGTATTCCGGCAGTCGAGAAACCATCTAATAGACAGGCAATGCGGGCCATGTCGTCTCCCTTCTTGTCAGGCGTCATCGTCCGTTTACTGAAAACAAACCATAAGCAGTTGCGTTCTGGCGTGAAAACCGATTGCTTAGAAATATCTACCATTCTGCTCGCAGCTGGTAGAAACGGCACGAAGGATACGGGTCGCCGACAAAACTCAACGCTTCGCTTGTTCGTCAAAGTATGATTACCATGGCGTAGAGAGGTCGGCCCATTTTGAAGACGCGATGAGTAAAGATCTGTTTCAGGTAAAGTTTTGGGGCGTTCGCGGCAGCATCCCGGTCTCGGGCCTCGAATTCGATCGCTATGGCGGCAACACCTCGTGTATCGAAATCCGCTGCGGTGAACACCGGATGATCTTCGACGCCGGATCAGGCGTGCGCGAAGCCGGGCTTGCCATGCTCAACGAGGATGTCAGGGATGTCGACCTGTTCTTCAGCCACTGCCATTACGACCACATCATCGGCCTGCCCTTCTTCAAGGCCATCTACTATCCGACGATCGACCTGACGATCTGGTCGGGCCATCTCGACGGCAAGATGAGCACACGCGAGATGATCGAGCAGTTCATCAGCCCGCCGTGGTTCCCGGTCAAGACCGACATCTGCCAGGCGACGATGAGTTTCCGCGACTTTCACGCCGGCCAGACGCTGGAGCCGCGGCCCGGCGTCAAGATCAAGACGTTCATGCTGAACCATCCGGGCGGTGCGATCGGCTACCGCATTGAATGGCAGGGGCGCTCCGTCGCCCTGATCTACGATATCGAGCATATTCCCGGCGTTTACGATCCGGTTGCGCTTGAAATGATGAAGGACGTCGATCTCGCCGTCTATGATTGCACCTACAACGAAGACGAGATGCAGCGCTTCAAGGGCTTCGGCCATTCCACCTGGCAGCATGGCGTCGAACTGGCCAAGATGGCGGGTACCAGGCAGTTTGCCTTGTTCCACCATGCTCCATCGCGAACCGACACGCAGCTGGAGCAGATGGAACAGGAGGCCCAGGCCGCATTTCCAGGAGCTTTCGCCGCAAGGGACAATCAGGTCCTCGAAATCTAGTCCAGCAGATTGCGCGCCGACATCCAGGCGGCGCCCGGATGTTTCCCGGTCTCCTGGAAGAGGCGGGTCAGGAATTCCCACTCCGATGCACCGTGCACCAGATGGTGGGTGAGAATGCCAACGGGCTCGTCGTCTCGCCCAAAGCGCGCTTTCAATTCTGCCACCAATTCTGCGACAAGGTCGCCATGCGGACGGTTCCCTCGCTGTCCACGCTGGTTTACGACATCGACATGCGTGTTCAACAGGCGGATCGGGCTGTGAGCCGTGGACCTGCCAAATATCGACAGCACATCAAAACCCTGTGCTCCAAGCAGCGGGATGAGCTCGGCGCTAATCCTGTTCCAGGGCGGCACGAGCATTGGAACGAGCCTGGGGCCGTAAAGGCCTTGAAGGGTGACAAGGCCATCGCGCAATTCGCCGAGCACGAGGTCCGCCGGCCGATGGCGGCCAAGCTCCTGTTTCTTTTCCTCCGGGCCGGCATGGTTTGCATGTGACCAGCCGTGAACGGCGACAAGGATATGGTTTTCGCGCAACAGGCGCGTTGCCAGTGCTTCGCCGGTCGAGGCTGGAATGACGGCAATGGTCAGCGGGATGGAAGCTTGACCTGTGAGGGCGAGCAGGCTCTCGAGTGCGTCGGTCGGCTCGATTGCATCATCGTCGCGAAGCCAAAGCCGTGCCCGGCGCCCCGCCGCCTGCCAACGGTCGAGTTCCCGTCGGAGCGGCACCCAGATCTGATCGTCGGTCATGCTTTTCGTCTCACGTAAGTCTGCAAAATGGTGTCGAGGGCTTTCGCCGCGACCTTGAGCGAACGTTCTTTCAGGACGAATTGGCGCGCATTTGCACCCATTGTCGAGCGCCTGCCGGGATCGTCGAGCAAAGCCGCGATTGCCGCGGCAAAGCCAGGCAGATCGCCCTCTGCCGTCAGATAGCCGGTCGTGCCGTCGATGACCACCTCAGGAACGCCCGCCGTCCTCTGGGCGACCACCGGTAACCCGGCCGCCTGCGCCTCCAGATAGGCAAGCCCATAGGCTTCCCCACAACCCGGCCACACATAGATGCCGGAGCGGCTGAGTTCAGCAGCGACTTGTCTGCCATTCAGCTCGCCGAGCCATTCAATACGGCCCGGTTCGAAGGCGCCAAACAGTTGCTCCACGTCGGCCCGCATCGCCCCATCACCGGCGATCGCCAGTGTCCAGGCGCGATCGCCAAGAAGCCTCAGCACCTTGGCCAGCATCGTGTAGCTCTTGATCTTGTCGCCGCTGCGCATCATGGCGACGGCGATCAGTCGTTGTGGCTTTGCCTTATGCAAGGCGGTCTCGAAAAGCGCAGTGTCGATGAAGGGCTTGAGTACGGCGAACGAGCCGGTCGGCAGGACTTCTGCCAGCCCCGCCCTGTCGCGTTCCGTAAAAGCGATGTTGACGGCCGCGTTACCGGCTCCGTCCACAACCAGTTTCTGCAGCGGTGCCCAATCGGTGGCGTCCCGCTTCGCCGAATAGGATGCCTCGGCCGTGACGTAGGGAATGGCGAACTCCCGGCAGAGCGTCGGTCCGAAGAAATCGGGTGACTTGTAGTAGGGATGGTAACAGAACCAGAGATCCGGGCGCAGCCCGCCTAACCAGTCCTTGCGGAGACGTTGCAGTTCGGCTTGTGCCGCCGGCCATAGCCCGGCGGCATCCTCGGCGGTGGCTGCAAAACTGCGGAACTCCGAGACGACCTCGACGGAATGTCCGGCCAGTTCCAGAGCCTTCATGATGAGCCGCGCCATCAGACGGTCACCTGAGGGAACGGGATGGTTCGGGGACTTCAACGGTGCATAGAATGCAACCCGCATCAAAGCGCCTCCGTGGACACACACTGTTTACAATCGATGTCTGGGCTTGCCACGAGAAATTCCGCTATTGTCGGCTTCCTTAGGTTTTGCTGATAGCATGTGAAAGGCGATCACAATCAGAGACGGCGGCAATTCCACCTCAATTCCGTCCTCTCTATTGTATTTGTCATTTGGTATTCAAGAACGGGAATGAATGGCGACGGTCGCTGCCACCAGTATTTTTTCAGAGCGGACGATCAGAAGAGCTCGGCTTGGTTCCGGCCTCGTCATGTTTCTTTTTGTCCTGCTGCATCTGTCCAACCATGCGCTGGGTCTGATCTCCGTCCCGGTAGCCGACGATGGGCGGAGGCTTTTCCTGGCGATCTGGCGCAACCCTGTCGGAACCGTCGTCTTCTACGGCGCCGTCCTCGTTCACATCACGCTGGTGCTGAGGGCGGTCTACAGGCGCCGCAGCCTTGTCATGCCGGCGGGCGAGATGACCCAGATCGTGCTCGGGATCGCGATCCCGCTGCTGTTGATCGACCATGTCATCGGCACGCGAATCGCCCATACGCTGTTTCACTACCGGGACGACTACGAGACCATCGTCCGGTTGCTCTGGATTACCTCTCCTGGCAACGGATGGCGCCAGATCATCGCACTGCTTGCCGTCTGGATCCACGGCTGTATCGGCCTGCATTTCTGGCTTCGCTACCGGCCTTGGTACGACACCATCGCCGCCATGCTTCTCGCAGTCGCGATCCTCTTGCCGGTGCTTGGCATACTCGGCTTCATTGAAATGGGAAGGACGATCGCGGAGCCGGCCTACGAGGGCATGGTCAACACCAACCGCTATCTCGAAAATCTCAATACGCGCTATTACTCGAACCCTGAGGCACAGCGCCAGCTTACCATGATCCGCGCTGGCCTCTACGGCTCGTTTTCGGGCGCGCTTTTGATCGTCGTCGGCGCGCGGACATGGCGACGGTGGAGGGAGCGGGTCAATCAGATCACAGTGCGCTATCCGGGTGGCGAGGCGATCAGCGTGCCGCGCGGCTTTACGGTTCTGGAGGCAAGCCGGCTCGGTGGTTTGCCGCACTATTCCGTCTGCGGCGGCAAGGGGCAATGCTCGACCTGCCGCGTCCAGATCCTTGGCCGATACGAGGATCTGCCGCCGCCTGACAAGCTCGAGCAAACGACGCTGAAGAGGATCAAGGCAGCGCCCGATGTGCGGCTTGCCTGCCAGCTGCGGCCAACTCATGACGTGACGGTTGCACCGCTGCTCGTTGCCGCGCCAGAGGCGACATTGCCGCCAAACGCACAGGAAACTAGCCCCGGACGCGAGCGCGAGATTACGGTTCTCTTCTGCGACATTCGCCATTTCACGTCACTGACGGAAATGCGTCTGCCCTTCGACATCGTATTTTTGCTCAACCGCTATTTCGCCCTGGTTGGCAACGCCGTTGAAAAGGCAGGCGGCCGTGTCGACAAGTTCATCGGTGACGGCGCCATGGCGCTCTTCGGCATCGGCAGTGCGCCTGAAGAGGCATGTCGCCAGGCGCTTGCCGCGGCAGCGGCCATCGTTCGCGACATCGAAAGGCTCGGCGTCGAGCTTTCGGACGAACTATCCATGCCGCTTCACATTGCCATCGGAATTCACACGGGGCCCGCCGTCGTCGGAACGCTGGGCTATGGTCGGGTGCGCAGTCTCACGGCGATCGGCGACACCGTCAACGTTGCAAGCAGGCTGGAGACCGCAGCCAAGGAATTCGATGCAGCCATCGTCATTTCCGACGCGGTCGCAAGCCTTTCCGGGGCCGACACGGCGGGTGTGGAAAGCCGTGAAATCAGCGTGCGCGGTCGCGCCCTGCCCTTGAAAGTCTATGTGATTCCGAGCGACAAGGCCGCCGAACTGATCGAAGGAAAAGATGCATGACGAGCCGCGGCTGGCTCAACACCAAATTCTGGCAGAAACGGCTGCGAAAGGCGCGCAACGCTGTCGCAAAAAGGTTCTTCAATACCCGTACCGGCAGGCGCTTGCTGATCGAGAGCATCGGGCCGCGCGTCGTGTCGATGACGGTCGATGCTGGCGATCACCTGATGACGTTCTCGCCGTCCGACTACATTGGGCGCAAGGTCTTTCGAAAGGGGCACTTCGAGCGCGAGCATGTGGACCGCCTGATTGCGGTGCTGCGTGAGCGCGGGCTCATGCACGGGCGCCATCTTCTGGAGATTGGCGGCAACATCGGGACGCAGACCGTCTATTTCGCACTGAGCGGCGCCTATGATCACATCGTCAGCATCGAGCCCGACCCGCGCAACTTCCCCCTGCTGCAGACCAATATTCGCCAGAACAGGCTCGATCAAATCGTGACGCTGGTCAACTGCGCCGCCGGGGCGACGGCTGGCGAGATCGACTTCTTCATGAACGCCGACAATCACGGCAAGAGCAGCGCGTACCGGAAAAGTGCAAGCGACCAGAAAACGAGCGTCCCGGTCAGACCGGTGACAGAGATCCTCGATGAGCTCTCCATCGATCCCCTCGATATCGGCCTCGTCTGGATGGATATCGAGGGCTATGAGCCTGTCGCCTGCGCCTCGATGGCACCGCTCCTGTCGCGCCGCGTGCCGCTCTACATGGAATTCACGCCGCTCTTTTACGGACCGGAACAGACCCGCGATTTCATCAGGACGCTCGCCGGCTACTACGAGGATTGCCTGGTCTTCTTCGAGGAGGAAGAACAGGAGATGAAGGTCGTCAACCTGCCGGGCAGCATCGAACAGTACGACGTCTTGTTTCTTCCCTGATTATTTCCGCCGATAGAGATAGTAACGGCCTTCCTTGACCCCCGCCGGTAGCTCGAGCGGCTCCAGTTCCGGGCGATCCAGCGGCAGACCGCTGACGGCGATGCCATTCTTGGCAAGTACGCCCGCCATGAGTTGCGGCAGCCAGGTCAATGTGACGGCATCGATATCGTCATGCCCGGTGCCGATATCGGCATGGGCGAGTGCCGCTCCGATACCCAGAAAGGCCTGGCCGGATTCGCGGATATCGCCGGTCACCATATTCTCCGCCGGGGGTGTCGAAGACGAATAGGAGCGAACGTCGCGGTCGAAGGCAATGATGCGACGATCAGGAAAATGCTCGCGCAGATGATCATAGGTGCGGCCGTTGCCAAGGCCGAATTCCAGAACCGGCCCCTCGGTGCCGTTTACCAGCTCGACGATCGCATTCAATATGTCACGCTGAGCCGTCAATCGGCGGATGAAGCTGTCCAGGCGGCTCATCTATGTTCTTGTCCATTCAATCGTTTTTCGAAAGCGGTGCTAGCACATGAAACTGTATGAAGTCGATTGCCGTAGATGGGAAAATGGCGTTGCAGTTACAGCATGGGTCTGTGCTAGGTTTCTCAGATGAACGACATCTCGAATGAAAGATTCTTTGCCGACGTACCCGTTTTCACCGATTTCGAGCGGGTAACCGATACGAGCAACTATCACCCGCTTCCCGACGGCTGGTTCCTGGCCCTTGCCGACATCGTCGGTTCGACGCAGGCGATCGCCGCCGGCCGCTACAAGGACGTCAACATGGCGGGCGTCAGCGTCATTTCAGCCGTCCTGAATGCGGTTGACAAGGGTGACTACCCGTTCGTGTTTGGCGGCGATGGTGCCGTGGTTGCGCTGCCGGGGAACCTCGAGAATGCGGCGCGAAGTGCACTCGCGGCTACGCAGCGATGGGTAGAGGAGGAAATGGGCCTGACGCTGCGCATTGCGGTCGTCCCGCTTGCCGATATTCGCAAGGAAGGCCTGGACGTTCGCGTCGCCCGGCACGCCGCCAGTCCCTTCGTTACCTATGCCATGTTTGCCGGCGGCGGAGCCAGCTGGGCCGAGCGCCAGATGAAGACCGGCCGCTATGGTGTCGAGCCTGCACCGCCAGGGACGCGGCCGGATCTGACCGGTCTCTCCTGTCGGTGGAGCCCGATTGCGGCGCATAATGGCGAGATCGTCTCCATTATCGCCGTACCGGCCGAGGGCGGGCGCCCCAGCCCGGAGTTTCGCAAGCTCGTGATGGACGTCGTGGCTATCTCTTCAGAACAGGGCCGTGGCGGCCACCCGATCCCTGCCGATGGCCCTGAATTTGCCTTTTCACTGCAGGGCGTTGATCGTGAGGCACGGGCAACCGCACTGCCGGGAAAGAGACTGCTGCGGAAGGTGATCATCCTGTTGCAGATCGCGCTTGTCGTCGCGCTCCACAGACTGGGCATCAAGCTTGGCCGTTTCGACGCCCGGCGCTACACCCAAGACGTCTCCGGAAATTCAGATTTCCGCAAGTTCGACGACGGGCTGAAGATGACGATCGACGTCGATGCCGGCCATCTTGGCCGTATCCAGGCGCTCCTCGAAGAGGCGAAAGCAAAGGGCATTGCCCGTTACGGCCTGCACCGGCAGTCCTCGGCGCTGATGACCTGTTTTGTCCCGACACCGGTGTCACGCGACCACGTGCACTTTGTCGACGGTGCCAGCGGCGGCTACGCCGTCGCTGCCAGCCAGATCACGGGCAAGACACTGTCAGCGGTCGATATCACGCCTTGACGATGTGGTCGGCGAACAGCCCGAGGCGCGTGAAGACATTGCGGGTGTCTATGATCAGCGGCGCACGATCTGCGATCACTGCATAGTCGAGCTTGTCATGGTCGGTTGCGACAAGAACTGCATCGTAGGCTTCCAGGGCCCCAGGCGTGAGATCGACCGATTTCCGGCCTTTCAAATGCTGGTATTCGCGCGTCGAGGGGATCTCACCGACATGGGGATCGTGATAGTCGGCCTTGCCGCCGCGCTCTTCGATGATCTCCATCAGGCGCAATGAAGGGCTCTCGCGAATGTCGGCGACGTTCTTCTTGTAGGCGAGGCCAAGGATCAGGATCCGCGAGCGGCTGAGCGCCTTGCCGGCCTTGATGTCGAGTGTTTCGGCAAGTTTGCCGACGACATAACGCGGCATTGCCGAATTGATCTCGCCAGCGAGCTCGATAAAGCGCGTCGGCAACTCGTATTCGCGGGATTTCCAGGTGAGGTAGAAGGGATCGATCGGAATGCAGTGGCCGCCAAGGCCCGGGCCCGGGTAGAAGGGCATGTAGCCGAACGGTTTGGTCTTGGCCGCGTCGATCACTTCCCAGACATCGATTCCCATGGCGGCGTAGACGGTCTTCAGCTCGTTGACGAGCGCGATGTTGACCGACCGAAAGATGTTTTCGGTCAGCTTGACGGCTTCTGCAGTGGCGTTGGAAGACACCGGAACGACGGTTTTGACCGCAGCGCCGTAAAAGCTCTTCATCAGCGCCAGGGCCTCTGCGCCATCGCCGGCGACAACCTTCGGAATTGTCGCCGTATGATAGTGCTGGTTGCCCGGATCCTCACGCTCGGGCGAGAAACCGATGAAGAAGTCGCGGCCGGATTTCAGGCCGGTTTTCTCCAGGATGACCTTGACGACATCATCCGTGGTGCCCGGATAGGTCGTCGATTCCAGCACCACAAGCTGGCCGGCACGCAGGTGCTCTGCAATCGACCGTGACGTTGCCTCCACAAAGGAAAGGTCAGGATCGCGGTGCCTGGTGAGCGGCGTCGGAACACAGATGACAATGACGTCGCAGGCCGCAAGCCCGGCAAAATCCGTCGTGGCCGAAAAGCGCTGGCCGTCAATTTCGGCTGCGAGGTCGTCGCTTGCGACCGCATCGATATAGGAACGCCGCGCATCCAGCGAGACGATCTTGTTCGGGTCGATGTCAAAACCGGTGACAGCAAAGCCGCTGCGGGCAATGGCGATTGCCAGCGGCAAGCCGACATAGCCGAGCCCAATGACACCGGCTCGGGCATTGCGGGTTTCGATCTTGTTTGAAAGGACGTCGTAGGTGGAGGAACTCGCCAAGGCAGGTCTCATCATAGTGCTGAAGGTACCTTGATCTAATGTAAGAGCGCACCAATTGAAACCCGCCGCCAGGGCAATGCCCGCTGACGCAACCGCAAAAACTCGCGCTGCGGCTGTGCCTCGATCCTCCGGCAGTCCCGACCAGTGTGACCAAAAAGGCGCGGATGCGCCAAGAGATTTCACTGCAGGGTCAGAAAATGCGCAGATACCATTGTTTGGGATTGGCCCCGTGCCTATCTACATCGAATAACGAACCACGAGAAAGGACTGCCTATCCTACCCACTTTATCAAGGGTTTGACAGGTGCCGCTGCCGGGTTCCCGGCAGATCGTTGACACAATATTACCGCTCGTCCATCCTCCTTCCCGCCCTGCGCACGGCGTTGCTGCAGGCAGGGTTGCCGACGCTTTTCAGGAATGGACGTGCTTTATGAGGATACTACCAAGAATGGGCACGATCGAATCCAGCGTCTCCTCTATTTTGTTGGATCGGGTCGCTGAATGGCTGACGAATTCGTCGCTGGCCGGAGATGACCTCGAAAGCATCGTTCGCGGATTCTGCGAGCGTATTGCGGCGGCAGGGCTGCCGATCGCGCGCGTGCATCTGACCTTTTCGATGCTGCACCCGCTTTACGACGCATTGAGCTTTACATGGCGACGCGCAAGCGGTGTCACGATCGAGGGTTATCGCCATGCCGCCGGGCAGAAGCCGGACCGCTTCCTGCAGAGCCCCTACTACTATCTCCTGGACAACAACCTGCAGCACATCCGTCGCCGTATACCGGCCGATGGCCCCGCCGAATTCCCGGTCTTCCTCGATCTGCGCGATGAGCGCATCACCGACTATCTGGCTTTCGTCCAGCCATTCGGCGATGGCTCCGTCCAGGGCATGATGGGCTCATGGTCGACGGATAGCCACGCCGGCTTCTCCGACGACATGATCGATGCGCTGTTGCGCATGCAGAACCATCTTGCCGTTGCCGCGAAGATGGCAGTTCTCGGCAAGCTCGCCAACAACATGCTCACCACCTATCTCGGCGGCGATGCGGGCAAGCGGGTGTTGAATGGCCAGATCCGCCGTGGCGACGGCGAGACGATCCGTGCCGCTCTCGTCATGGGGGATATGCGCCAATCGACCGTGTATGCCGAAAAGGAGGGGCGGCAGGCCTACATCGATACGCTGAACCAGTTCTTCGACGCGATCGCTGCGCCATTCAACCGCAATGGCGGCGAGATCCTGAGCTTCCTCGGTGACGGCTTCCTGGCCGTCTATCCCTGTGGCCGGCACAAGGATCCATCCAAGATTGCCTGTCAGGCAGCCCTTTCCGCGGTCCACCAGGCGCAAGCCCGTGTCGCGGAATTGAACCGGGAGCGACTGGATGCCGGCCTGACCAAGGTTTCCTACGGGATCGGCCTGCACGTCGGCAACGTCATGTTCGGCAATGTCGGCCTCAAGGATCGCCTGACTTTTTCGGCGTTCGGCTCGGCCGTCAACGAGGTTCAGCGCTTGCAATCGCTGACGAAGAAATATTCGAGCGAGGTCATCGCAAGCCAGGCCTTTGCCGGCTACTGCGGCGGTGAGTGGCGCACTCTCGGCGAGGAAAAGCTCCGCGGCATCCGCCAAAAAGTCACGGTCTTGCAGCCGCATGTGCCAGCGCCCGTCCTGCATGTCGAGGAGAATTTCCGCGAGGTCGCACCGGCCGCACTTTCCGAGGCGGAGCAGGTCATTCTGCTTCATCGCGATGCTAGAAAGCAGGCCAAAAGACCGACGGTGGAGGAATTCGTCCAGTAGAGATACCAGGGCGCAGATTCAGCCGAGATTTAATCTTCCTCAGCCTGTAAAATGCCAGGGTTTTCACGTGTCCGTCATCAACTGGACACCCCGATTGCGGTACGGTAGTGTGCCTTAACGGGAACATGGAAAAACTGGGGAATTTCATTGGTATGGCGTCCGCCTCGGATCTGTTGCGCATCGAGAACCTCGACGTTTCTTTCTCGGTTTTCGGCGATCGCCTGCGCGTCGTAAAAAACGCGAATATCCGTATTTTGCCGGGCAAGGTCACTGCGCTCGTCGGAGAATCCGGCTCAGGTAAATCGGTCATCAGCCAAAGCATCATGGGCATCCTGCCAAACCCGGCAACGGCCGAGGGGCAGATCCTCTTTACCGACCCGCTGGATGGCAAGACGACAGACATTCTGCGCTATTCCCGCGACAGCGAGGAGATGCGTGACCTGCGTGGCCGCCGCATGGCGACGATCTTTCAGGAGCCGATGACCTCGCTGTCGCCGCTCCACACCGTCGGCAATCAGATCAGTGAAGCACTCCTCATCCACACGGAAGCCGACAAGAAGGAGGCGCGCGAAAAGACCGAGGAGATGCTGGCTCTTGTCGGCTTTGCCAATCCGAAGCGCACCTTCGACATGTATCCCTTCGAGCTCTCGGGCGGCATGCGCCAGCGCGCGATGATCGCAATGGCGCTGATCTGCAATCCGGCGCTCCTGATCGCCGACGAGCCGACGACGGCGCTCGACGTTACAATTCAGGCACAGATCCTGGAGCTGCTGCGCGACCTGCAGCACAAGCTCGGAATGGCGATGCTGCTGATCACGCATGATCTCGGCGTCGTTGCCAACATGGCCGACGAGGTGGTGGTGATCTATCATGGCGAGATCATGGAGGCGGGACCAGTCGAGTCGATCTTCCGCAACCCGCAGCATCCTTACCTCAAGGGCCTGATGGCCGCCGTGCCGCATTTCGACATGAAGCCCGGCGAACGTCTCAAGGCGCTGCGCGACGTGCCTGTCAACCTCGAGTCCCTGATCGGCAAGAAGAAGGTGAAGGCAGAAGGGCCGGAGATCCTGCTTTCCGTCAATAACCTCTCCAAGACCTTCAAGACCCGCAATCGCGGCCTTTTTGGAACGCGCGAAGCTGCGCTCGTTCATGCTGTCGACGATGTCAGCTTTGACATCCGCCGAGGGGAATGCCTGGGGCTCGTCGGCGAATCCGGCTGCGGCAAGACGACGGTCAGCAAGATCTTGATGCGGGCCGTGAGGCCGGACGGTGGCTCGGTGGTCTTCAATGATGGCAAGGACGTGATCGACGTCCTGTCTGTTTCGGGCGACGATCTGCAGGAGCTGCGCACCAAGATACAGATGGTGTTCCAGGATCCGGTCTCGTCCCTGTCACCGCGCATGACCGTGCGCAACATCCTCAGCGAGCCGCTGGAGATCCATGACCGCGGGGATAGCGCCGAGCGCAAGCAGAGGGTAGAGGCGCTGATGGGTGCGATCGGCCTCGACCGGCGCTATCTGAACCGCTACCCGCACAGTTTTTCCGGCGGGCAGCGCCAGCGCATCGGCATTGCGCGCGCGCTGGCACTCGGGCCAAAGCTCATCATTCTCGACGAGCCTGTATCGGCCCTCGACGTTTCCGTCCAGGCACAGATCCTGAACCTTTTGAAAGACCTGCAGAAGGATCTCGGACTGACATATCTCTTCATTTCGCACAATCTGGCGGTCGTCGACTACATGGCCGACCGCATCGCGGTGATGTGCAAGGGGCGCATCGTCGAGATTGCCCCGCGTGAGATCATTCTGCGCGATCCGGTGCATCCCTATACGAAGTCGCTCCTGGCGGCAGTCCCCTTCCCCGACCTCAACCGTCCGCTCGATTTCGAGGCGCTGAGAAGAAACGGCGCCGCAGACAAGCAGAACTGGGGCATTACCTTTACGGCGGAGCATGATGATGCGTCCGA
This sequence comes from Rhizobium sp. RHZ02, assembly GCF_014851575.1. NCBI lineage: Bacteria > Pseudomonadati > Pseudomonadota > Alphaproteobacteria > Hyphomicrobiales > Rhizobiaceae > Rhizobium > Rhizobium sp. RHZ02. The sequence continues at coordinate 46,163 of NZ_JACUZX010000020.1, read as the reverse complement.
GCTCGCCTACGCTGATCTCGGCAACGGCCATCTTGTGCGTGCCCGCAAGGGTGCAGACGCAAAGGAGCTTCGCTCATGGTAACGCGGCGTACGTTTCTCGGTGGTCTTATCGGTTCGGCAGTGTTGCCCTCGGCTGTCAAGGCGGCGGCGGATCGCGATATCGAACCCGAGTTCCTCAGGGATTGGCTGCGCGCAGGGCGCATTCCTCCCATGGTGGATCGCCTGCCGACGCATCCCCGGATCGTCAAGATGAAGGATACGGGGCGCCAGCCGGGCGTCTATGGCGGCACGGTGCGCACGATCATCGGCAGCCAGAAGGATATCCGCTACATGACCGTCTATGGCTATTCGCGCCTGGTCGGTTACGACAAGCATCTGATGTTCCAGCCTGATATTCTCCTGGGTTTCGAATCCAAGGATGACACGGTCTTCACCTTCTATCTCCGCGAAGGTCACCGCTGGTCCGACGGCGCACCCTTTACGGTGGACGATTTCCGCTACTGGTGGGAGGACGTGATCCTCAACAAGGACCTGACACCTGGTGGTGGCGCGCTCGAGTTGCGACCCCATGGCACATTGCCGAAATTCGAAGTGCTCGACGCTTTGACAGTTCGCTACACCTGGGAGCGACCCAATCCGATGTTCCTGCCGGCGCTTGCCGGTCCGCTGCCGCTCGTGATCTTCGGGCCGGGGCACTATCTCAAGCAGTTTCACAAGAAATACCAGGACGATTTCCGTATTTCGGCGCTGATGAAGGAAAACCGCGTCAAGAAGTGGGCGGATCTGCACATCAAGATGTCGCGTTCCTCGCGTCCTGAAAATCCGGACCTGCCGACGCTCGATCCCTGGCGCAACACGACGCCGCTGCCGGCCGACCAATTCGTGTTCGTGCGAAACCCGTTTTTCCATCGGGTCGACGAGAACGGGGTGCAACTCCCCTACATCGACAAGTTCATCCTCAACGTCAGTTCATCCTCGATCATCGCCGCCAAGGCGGGCGCCGGTGAATCCGACCTGCAGGCCACTGGCGTCGACTTCAACGATTACACCTTCCTCAAGGATGCCGAAAAGCGGTTCCCCGTAAAGGTCAACCTGTGGAAGCAGGTGCGCGGATCGCGCGTGGCGCTCCTGCCGAACCTCAACTGCGCCGACGAGGTCTGGCGCAAACTGTTCCGGGATACGCGCTTCCGCCGCGCACTGTCGATGTCGATCGATCGGCATGAGATCAACATGGTTGCCTTCTATGGTCTCGGCAAGGCAAGCGCTGATACCGTCTTGCCCGATAGCCCCCTCTTCAGACCCGAATATGCAGAAGCCTTCATTGCTCATGATCCCGATCAGGCAAACAAGCTCCTGGACGAGCTCGGGCTGGCGAACCGTGGCGCCGATGGCATTCGGCTGTTGCCGGATGGTCGCCGTGCCGAAATCACCGTGGAGACCGCTGGCGAAAGCAACCTCGACACGGACGTTTTGGAACTGGTGCGTGATCATTGGTTTGAGGTCGGCCTTGCTCTTTATACCCGCACCTCACAACGCGACGTTTTCCGCAGCCGCGCCATGAGCGGCACGATCATGATGTCGATCTGGTACGGCATCGAGAATGGGGTTGCGACCGCGGACATGCCTCCGGGGCAGCTTGCGCCAACCGTCGACGATCAACTGCAATGGCCGCTTTGGGGGATGTATCACCTGTCGGCCGGGCAGGAAGGCAGCGCCCCGGACCTCGAGGAAGTGCAGCAGCTCGTCGCGCTTCTCAAACAGTGGGGTGATACCACGAGATTCGAGGAGCGAGAGGTGATCTGGCATCAGATGCTGGCGCTCTATACACAGCAGGTCTTCTCGATCGGCCTCATCAACAGCACGCTGCAGCCGATCGTCCGATCCGCCAGATTGCAGAACGTGCCGGATGAGGGCCTCTATGGTTTTGACCCGACATCCTATCTCGGCCTCTACATGCCGGATGCCTTCTGGTTCAAGGAGGCTTGAGGGATGCTGAAATACATCCTCTGGCGCATTGCTGCGATGGTGCCGACACTGTTCATCATCTCGGCGCTGGTCTTCACCATCATCGAACTTCCGCCGGGCGACTTTTTCGAAAGCCAGATCGCCGAACTGCGGGCGCAGGGCGAGAGCGCCAACCTGCAGGAAATCGAAGAACTCAGGATACAATACGGTTTCGACAGGCCCGAGATCGTCCGCTACTTCTTCTGGGTCGGCGGCATGCTGCACGGGGACTTCGGCTATTCGTTCGAATACCAGTTGCCGGTCTCGGAAGTCGTCGGTGATCGCCTCTGGCTGACGATGCTCGTTTCCTTTACCACGATCCTGCTGACGTGGTTGATCGCCTTTCCGATCGGGATCTATTCGGCGACCCATCAGTATAGTTGGGGCGACTACGGGCTGACCTTTCTCGGATTGCTCGGCATCGCCATCCCGAACTTCATGCTGGCTCTGATCCTGATGTACTTCGCCAACATCTGGTTCGGCGTCTCGATCGGCCACTTGATGGACCAAAGGTTCCTCAACGAACCGATGAGCTGGGAAAAGGCGCGGTCCATTCTCTCGCATCTGTGGATTCCGGTCATTATCGTCGGCACTGCGGGGACGGCCGGCATGATCCGGCGGCTTCGCGCCAATCTGCTCGACGAGATGCAGAAACAATACGTCGTCACCGCCCGTGCCAAGGGGCTTCACCCGCTTCGCGCGCTCGTGAAGTATCCGCTGCGCATGGCTCTCAACTTCTTCGTTGCCGATATCGGATCGATCCTGCCTTCGATCATCTCAGGGGCGGAAATCGTCGCCATCGTGCTGTCGCTCGAGACGACAGGCCCCATGCTCATCAAGGCCCTGCAGAGCCAGGACATGTATCTTGCGGGTTCGTTCCTGATGTTCCTCGCCTTCCTCAACGTCATCGGGGTGCTCGTCTCCGATATCGCACTTGGCTTTCTCGATCCGCGTATCCGCCTGCAAGGCAGGAGCACCAAATAGATGTCGCCCTTGCCACCGCCCGGCGCGCCAATGCCGCATTATGTTTCGACCGCACCCTTCGATCCCATGGCGACCGAGGGGATGACGGCTGCGCAATCGCGCATCCACCTTGCCTCGCAGAAGCAGTTGATGTGGTGGAAGTTCAAGCAGCACCGGCTGGCACTTGCCTCCGGCATTTTTCTGCTTGCGCTCTACTCCATGATTATCATCGTCGAGTTCATTGCGCCCTATGGGCTGCATACCAAGAATGTGGACTTCATCCATTCCCCGCCACAGCGCGTGCACTTCTTCCACGATGGCAAATTCGTCGGCCCCTTCGTCTACGGGCGCTCCATGTCGCTCGATCTCGACACCCTCCATCGGCTTTACTCGGACAAGCCGGATGAGGTGCACCCGATCCGCTTCTTCTGCCGCGGCGATTCCTACAAGTTCTGGGGACTGGTCAAATCGGATCTTCACCTGGTTTGTCCGGCAGTCGGCGGGCAGATGTTCCTGCTTGGCACTGACCGCCTCGGCCGTGATGTGCTGTCGCGCATTCTCTACGGCGCCCGCATTTCGCTGACGATCGGCCTGATCGGTATCGCCATCAGCTTCTGCCTCGGGATCGTCATCGGCGGATTGGCAGGCTATTGGGGCGGCGTCTTCGATCTGATCGTCCAGCGCGTCATCGAAGTTCTTCAGTCGCTGCCAAGCCTTCCGCTCTGGATGGCGCTGGCTGCGATCATGCCTGTCACGTGGAGCCCCATCGTCATCTATTTCGGGATCACGGTCATCCTCGGTATCATCGACTGGACTGGTCTTGCGCGAGCCGTGCGCTCGAAGCTCTTGGCCCTGCGTGAAGAGGATTATGTCCAGGCTGCCCAGCTGATGGGCGCCAGCACGCCGCGCATCATCGGCCGGCATCTTGTTCCAGGCTTCATGTCCCACCTGATCGCCTCTGCCACGATCTCGATTCCCGGCATGATTCTCGGCGAGACGGCGCTCAGCTTCCTTGGCCTCGGTCTGCGCCCGCCGATCACCAGCTGGGGCATTCTGCTGACAGAAGCAAAGAGCGTAAGCGTCATCGCTTTCTATCCATGGTTGCTTTTTCCGATTATACCTGTCGTTCTGGTGATTTTGGCGTTCAACTTTCTGGGAGACGGCTTGCGCGATGCGGCAGATCCCTACAAATAGCGGCCAGCCCGGCGGAGCACTGCTTTGTCTTTTGACGGCCAGCAAAAAACCGGCGGTGCTCGTATGATCCACAGCGCAGAAGGATTGCCCATGGCACGGCGCCTGGAAGATGCCCGTATCCTCATGTACAGCCACGACACGTTCGGGCTCGGCCATTTGCGCCGCTGCCGCGCGATCGCGCATGCTCTGGTCGAGGATTATCGCGGGCTTAATATTCTGATCATCTCCGGAGCCACGATTGCCGGCGCGTTCGATTACCGGGCGCGCGTCGACTTCGTGAAGATCCCGAGTGTCATCAAGCTTCGCAACGGCGAATATACGTCGATGGCGAGCCATATCGATCTGCATGAAACGCTGAAGATGCGTGAGTCGAGTATTCGACACACCGCCGAAACCTTCCAGCCCGACATTTTCATCGTCGACAAGGAACCGATGGGACTGAAGGGCGAAGTCGAGGAGACGCTGGCCTATCTGAAGGCGCAGGGCACCGTTCTGGTGCTTGGCCTGCGCGAGATCATGGATGCCCCCCACCTGCTTGATGCCGAATGGAAGCGGAACGGCATCATGCAGAAGATCGACCAGTATTACGATTCCATCTGGGTCTATGGACCGCCTGATTTCTACGATCCGCTGATCGGCCTTGACGTTCCGGCAAGTGTGCGCAGAAAGATGGATTTCGTCGGATTTCTGCAGCGCAGTGTTTCCACGAGCAAGACCTCGATCAATGCGCGCTCGGACAATTACATTCTGGTCACGACCGGCGGTGGCGGCGATGGGTCCGATCTCGTCCACGATGTCATGAACGCCTATGAGCAAGACCCTTCCCTGCAGCAAAAGGCGCTTGTCGTGCTCGGCCCCTATATGCCGGCTGCCGAGCGCTCCAAGCTGGTGGCCAAAGGGTCCCGCATTCCCTACATAGAGGTGATCGAGTTCGACAATAATATGGAAGAGCTGATCGTGGGGGCCACCGGCGTTGTGGCCATGGGTGGCTATAACACCTATTGCGAGATCCTTTCATTCGACAAGCCTGCACTCATTGTTCCCAGGGTGAAACCACGCGAAGAGCAGCTGCTGCGCGCCAGGCGAGCGAGCGAACTCGGACTGATCGACATGCTGCTGCCGGACCAGTCGGCAGATCCCAAGGTGATGTCCGAGGCCCTGAAACGGCTTCCCGAACGCGCGCCGCCGTCCAAGAGTGGCTGTACCTTGCAGTTGCAGGGCCTCGATCACATTTCGCAGACGGTCGGACATTGGCTGGATGGCCGGGGCCCGCATCTGTCCGTCGTCGGGGCCGAGTGAAGAACAAGATCTTGTCGAAGCGTCGTAAGATTCTCGTTGTGCTGAAAGGCTACCCGCGCCTTTCGGAGACCTTTATCGCCCAGGAACTGCTCGGCCTGGAGAAGGCGGGGTTTGACCTGACCTTGATCTCGATGCGCCGGCCAACCGACAAGAAGCGGCATCCCGTGCATGACGAGATCAGGGCACGCGTCGTCTATCTGCCCGAGTATCTTCACGAAGAGCCGATCCGCGTGCTGAAGGGGCTGTTTGCGAGCTTCCTGCGGCCCGGGATCAAGGCTCTCTGGCAGCGCTTCCTCAAGGACCTCCCACGTGACATTTCTCGCAACCGCTTCAGGCGGCTTGGACAGGCGATGGTGCTCGCACGCGAATGGCCGGATAGCGGTGAGTGGCTGCACGCACATTTCATCCATACCCCTGCCTCCGTGACCGAATATGCGAGCATCCTCACCGGTGTGCCCTGGACCTGTTCGGCCCATGCCAAGGACATCTGGACATCGCCGGACTGGGAGTTGCATGAGAAGCTTGGCAGCGCCCGCTGGACGGTGACCTGCACACGAAGCGGCTATGAGCACATGCGCACCTTGACCCCCCGCAAGGACGCCGTACATCTGAGCTATCACGGCCTCGATTTGGCGCGTTTCGGGCATTTCGGCGGCCAGCGATCGCAGCGCGACGGCAGCAATCCGGCGGACCCTGTCTTTATTCTCAGTGTTGGCCGTGCCGTCGAGAAGAAGGGCTACGAGACGTTGCTCAAGGCACTCGCACTGCTGCCCGGCGACGTGCACTGGCGTTTCGAGCACATCGGCGGCGGCGACAAGCTGCCGAAGCTGAAGGCACTTGCTGCGGATCTCAATCTGACGGATCGGATCAGCTGGAAGGGCGCACTCGCACAGGAGGACGTGCTCGATCACTACCGCCAGGCCGATGTTTTCGCACTGGCCTGCCGGATTGCATCCAATGGCGATCGCGATGGTTTGCCGAATGTCTTGGTGGAGGCATCGAGCCAGCGCCTGCCTTGTATCTCGACGTCGGTATCCGGCGTGCCGGAGCTTCTTGTCGACGGTGAAAACGGCAGGCTCGTGCCACCCGAGGATCCTGCGGCGTTTGCGGCGGCACTCGAGACACTGATCCGCGATCCTGCCTCACGGTCGCGGCTGGGAGATGCGGCCGAAAGACGCGTGCGCGAGCATTTTGACCACGAGGTGAGCATCACCGAGCTCGGCCATCTGTTTGAACAGGAATGGCAGAAAGCCTCATGAACGCGCCCCGGGTCTTTTTCTATGTCCAGCATTTGCTTGGCATCGGGCATATTGCCCGGGCAAGCCGCATCGCGAGCGCGCTTGTCAGCGACGGGTTCGACGTCACTGTCGTGACCGGTGGGCTGCCGGTTCCGGGTTTCCCGGGAGACGGCATCAGGACGGTGGCTCTTCCAGCGGTCGTGGCAAGCAATGCCGGCTTTTCCGGACTTGCGGACAGCAATGGTGTTGCCGCCGACGAGGCGTTCCTGCGCAAACGCCGGGATCTGCTGCTCGCGGCCTTCCATGATACAGCGCCCGACGTCGTCATCATCGAAGCGTTTCCTTTTGGCCGCCGGCAGATGCGGTTCGAGCTGCTCCCGCTTCTTGATGCAATCGAGGAAGCGCATCCACGGCCGAAGCTTTTCAGCTCGGTGCGCGATATCCTCCAGCAGAACCGGAAACCCGGGCGCGACGAGGAGACCGTGGCGCTGGTCAGAGATCATTTCGACGGCGTCCTGGTGCACGGGGATCCGAGCTTCGTTCGCCTGGAAGATACCTTTCCGCTGACGGCCGAAATTGCCTCCAAGCTCCTCTATACCGGCTTGGTGGCCGCCGCGCGGGCGGCTGATCCTGAAGAGACCTTCGACATTGTTGCATCCGCTGGTGGCGGAGCCGTCGGCCTCGACCTGCTTCGTGCGGCCAATGGCGCGGCCGCGATGTTGCCGGCGAACCTGCGGTGGCTGCTGATCAGCGGGCCGAACCTTCCCGAGGCGGACTTCGCCAGCCTTTCGAAGGCAACGCCCTCGAACGTGACGCTGACCCGGTTTCGAAAGGATTTCCCATCGCTGCTTCGCGGCGCGCGGGTTTCCATCTCGCAGGCGGGCTATAACACCGTTGGCGATCTGCTTCAGACCGACTGCCGGATGATCCTCATTCCCTTCGTTGCCGGTGGAGAGACGGAACAAACGGTCCGCGCGGAACGGTTGAGGACACTCGGGCTCGCCGAGATCCTGCCGGAGGCCGGTCTGACGTTCGAGATCGTTGCCAATGCGGTCAGCGCGGCGCTCGCAAAACCGCGGGCAGCCTCGGCATTGCTTGATCTCGGGGGGGCCGGCAAAACGGCATCAATCATTCGGTCCATGATTGGGTGAAAGCCTCGCACTTTGCAAAAATGATGTGATATAAACAACGTCCCGGCGAGAATCGGCATGACGATGGAAATCCGATGCGCCTTGTTTTCGTTATGAGATACGGCGGTCCGGTTGCATGATCCTGTTTTCGGCATTCCCTTTGGCTTCGCCGCAGGTTAACTGCCCCCAGATTTCCCAGGCAACTGACGGTTAGCAATGGAAAAAAGCCTCGCGCGTTACATCTGGTCGAACACGCGGCTGCAGCAGCTCTGGATTTTGACAGTCGTTGCAGTCTCGATGATCCCCTATTTTCTGTCCTTCGACCTGCCGAAGCAGATCGTCAACGGACCGATTCAGGGCTCGGGCTTCGAGGGCGAAGGCGCAACGCAAACGTTCATGCGGTTGTCCTACACCTTTCCGTTCATCGGCGAGGTAGAGTTCTTCAAGGGCCTCCAGCTTGATCGGCTGCAAATGCTGATGGGGCTCAGCCTCGTCTTCCTCGCGCTGGTCGTCTTGAACGGCCTCTTCAAATTCTACATCAACACCTACAAGGGACGGCTTGGCGAGCGCATGCTGCGCCGCATCCGTTTCGAGTTGATCGACCGGGTACTCCGCTTCCCGCCGTCGCATTTCAAGCGCGTCAAGTCGGCCGAGATCGCGACGATGATCAAGGATGAAGTCGAACCGATGGGCGGCTTCACGGGGGATGCCTTCGTTTCGCCTGCCTTGCTCGGCGGTCAGGCGCTGACGGCGCTCGCCTTCATCATCGTGCAGAATTTCTGGCTCGGGATGATTGCCGCGGCGATCGTCGGCGTGCAGGCGGTGGTGATCCCGCGCATGAGAAAGCGCCTGCTCGAGCTTGGCCGCCAGCGTCAGCTGACAGCCCGCGAGCTGTCCGGACGTGTCGGCGAAATCGTCGACGGCATCGGCACGATTCACGGCAACGACACATCGAATTTCGAGCGCGCCGACATCGCCACCAGGCTCGGGCTGATCTTCTCGATCCGTTATGACCTCTACCAGTGGAAGTTCCTGGTCAAGTTCCTGAACAACTTCCTGGCCCAGGTCACTCCATTCCTGTTTTACGCAATCGGCGGCTATCTCGCGCTGCAGGGCCGACTGGACATCGGTCAGCTCGTTGCGGTCATCAGCGCCTACAAGGATCTGCCGGGGCCGCTCAAGGAACTGATCGACTGGGATCAGATGCGCCAGGATGTGCAGGTCAAGTATCAACAGGTCTACGAGCAGTTCAATGTCGAGCCGCTGATCGACGGCAAGATACAGGATATCTCGTCAGAAACGATCGGCGCCCTGACGGCTCCGCTCGTGGTCACAAATCTCACTGTGAGTGACGACAGTGGCGCGCGGCTGGTCGACCACGTCTCGGTCGAAATCAAACCCAACGAAACGGTCGCGGTTGTCGGCCCGAACTCGAGTGGTGCCGAAGCCTTCGCGGAAGCCCTCGGCCGGCTTGTGTGGCCGGATTCCGGCCGCGTGACGATCGATGGCCATGACCTTCTCGATCTGCCTGAATCCATTACCGGCCGGCGCATGTCCTACGCCTCCGCTGACGCCTACTTCTTCCACGGGACGCTTAGGGACAATCTTCTTTACGGCTTGAAGCATGCCCCGATGCGCGACCCGCAGTACGACGGCAAGGAGGCTCTTGAAGCCAAGTGGCATGCCGAGGAGGCCGTCAAGGCCGGCAACCCGACAATGGATATCAACAGCGACTGGGTGGACTACCAGGCCGCCGGCGCAACCGGTCCCGAGGACATCCTGACGGCAATCCGTCCTGTGCTCGATGCGGTCCTCATTTCACAGGACATTCTCGACCTGGCGCTTCGATCGACCGTCAACACGAGCGTGCATGTGACGCTTGCCGGACATATCGTCGATCTGCGTACGGCACTTCGCAAGCGCATGCAGGAGTCGGAGCTCGGCAATATCGTCGTGCCGTTCGATTTCGATGCGTTCAATCCGCAAGCCACCGTCGGCGAGAATTTGCTCTTCGGCTCGATGAAACGGCCGATGATGAACAATCGCCGGCTGGCGGCTCACCCCTATTTCCAGGCGCTCTTCCGCGACACCGGCCTCAGCGACGATCTCTACGCCATGGGTCTGGAGATTGCGGAGAATGCCGTTGAACTCTTCCATGATCTGCCGCCGGATCACCCGTTCTTCCAGCAGCTGACCTTCATGACGGCTGACGATATCCCGACCTATCAGGCGCTGCTGCAGAAATTGCAGAGCCGACGGTTTGATGATGCAACGCCCGAAGAACGCTCCGCAATCATCCGTCTCAGCTTTGCCTATATCGAGCCGCGGCACCGTTTCGGTCTTCTGACCGACGCGCTGATGGCCAAGATCGTCAGCGCCCGCAAACAGTTCCATGAGAATATTCCGGATGATCTTTCCGCCGTCATCGAGCGGTATGATCCGGAGGACTTCATCTCCTCGGCAAGCCTGATGGACAACGTCCTGTTCGGGCGCATCGCCTATCAGCAGGCTGACGCGTCCGACCGCATCCGGGCCATCATGGGCGAACTCTTCGACTCTCTCGAACTCTTCGACGACGTCTTGTCGATTGGGCTTGAGTTTGATGTCGGTTCTGGCGGCAAGCGCCTGACGATGGCGCAACGGCAGAAGCTGAACCTTGCCCGTGCGCTTCTCAAACGATCTGACTATTTTGTCTTCAACCGGCCGTTATCCGCGCTCGACCAGCGTGTTCAGGATCAGATTACCCGAAATGTGGTCGACGGACTGCACAAGGAGGGCGAACAGCCGGCCATCATCTGGGTGCTTTCGAACGCAAAACTTGCGGAAATATTTGATCGAATCCTGCTGTTTGACCGCGGTGCGCTGGCCGAGGCAGGCAACTTTCCGGAGCTTTCCGAACAAAACGGTATGTTCAAGGAACTGTTATCGTAATATCCTAAAGAGGGACAATAAAGATGGTGCCTCCTTGCGAGGTGCCACGGTCAAGCGTCGCGCACCGGAAAGCGTGACGGGGGTAGTACGTATATGTTGTTGAGAGACGAAGTTGAAATGCTGCGGCGGGTGCCGATTTTCTCGCGAATTGCACCTGCAAAACTCAAATTGTTGGCCTTCACTTCCGATCGCATGACATACAACGTCGGGCAGGACCTCTTCCATCAGGGAGATCCGGGGGATGCAGCCTATGTCGTCCTGTCCGGAACGGCCGACATTCTTGTCCACTCACCTGCAGGCGACATCAAGGTCGCCGATGTGGAGCCCAACTCCATCGTCGGTGAAATCGCCATATTGTGCGACGTCTCGCGCACCGCGACGATTCGCGCCACCTCGCCCCTGGAAGTGCTGCGCATCAGCAAGGAACACTTTTTGAAATTGCTCAGTGATTTCCCCGAAATGGCCGTCGAGATCATGCGCGTGTTGGCAGACCGTCTGAACCATACAACAGCGGAATTGACCGCAGCGCGCGCGGCGAAGCAGCCGCAGGTAGCCGCGATGTAGCGATTTCATCGTCTCTGAATGCAAAGGCCTGCCTACAGAAACCTGAGGCAGGCCTTTGCTGTTTTTCGTGACTTTGGAACAGATCCTGTTCAATCCGGGGTCATATCTGCAGCCCCTCGCAGTTTGCGCATTCTGCAGGTGTCCAGAGGCTGCTGGGCGCGTTCGCGGCACAGCGAACGAACCCCGTAAACCAGCGCAGCAACGAGCTGGTCGCGGATCGCTCTCAGCTTCGGCCGATCGGGGTCGCGATCAGCACATCGTGGTCAACGCTCGCCAATATCATCCTCCGCCCTTCGTATTCCGCAAGCCGATGCAATAGGCGGGATCCAGGACTTCGACGGGTGCGAAAGGCCGCCCGTGTTTAGAACGGACGCGCTTTGATTTTAGATTGGACGGGCGTTCACTTTAAATTGGCCGGACCCTGCGTCAGAGATGGTCGCATGAGCGAGCATGTTACCGCCAGAGCCCTGATTGACCGCTTGCGCGGGACGCGTGCCTCGAGGGGAGCGGGTGTCTCGCTTGCGTGCTGCAGGGAGGTTGGGAATTAACGACGTTCCGACCCTTGCGCCTTACCGGCAGGACCGCGCCGTTTTTTCAGGATGAAGCGATGAACGGCAGGATCTTCCTGCTTGAATGTCGAACAAGTGGTGACGGCAATCCTCGAATTGGCGAGGTTGTCGTTATGGACAACCTGTCGTCCGCAAAACAGCTGATGTGCGCGAGGCTATCGCGCACGCTGGGATCACTCATATTTTCTGCTGCCTTACTGGCCCGACCGCAATGCCATCGAAAGCCTGTTCGCGAAATTGAAAGCCATGTCGCGGGCCGGGCGGAGCGCAGGGTAGGTGGTTAGGGAACGCGGTTGGCGCGATCCCCGCTCACGTCTGCAGAACGCACAACCTACTTCAGAGCTGCAGGTTAGAACCGGATTGATCAGGATCTTCTCTACTCGCGCTGTTCGAGCGCCCTGCTGAAGGCCAATGCCGCAAGCGTACAGACCGCGCCAGACAGCAGGTAGTAGCCAACGAAAGGCAGACCAAAGTGGCTGGACAGGGTCAGCGCGACGAGCGGGGCAAAGCCGGCGCCGACGAGCCAGGCAAGGTCGGAGGTAAAGGCCGCACCGGTATAGCGATAACCTCTGCCGAACCGCGACGAAATCGAGCCGGTCGCCTGGCCAAAGGACAGTCCGAGGACGCCGAAGCCAATGATCACGAATGCACTCTGTCCCCCGGAGCCGGCTGCCATCAGGAGCGGACCGACAAAGCTGAAGATCGCAATCAGCACGGCACAGATCGCAAGCTGGGCACGCCTGCCGATGAGGTCTGCGATCATGCCGGAGACGACGATGGCGACGAGACCGACCACGGCGCCAATGATCTGCACGACCATGAAACCGCCGATCGGCTGGGTTCCGTAAAGATACACCCAGCCCAGCGGGAAGATCGTCACGAGGTGGAACATCGCGAAGCTCGCGAGCGGCACGAAGGCGCCGAGCAGGATGTCGCGACCATGGACGCGCACCACGTCGCGGATCGGTGCCGCCTCGAGCTCGTGCTGTTCCAGTGCCGAGCCGAATTCGGGCGTCATGACCAGACGCAAACGCGCAAACAGCGCAACCACGTTGATCGCAAAGGCGACAAAGAACGGATAGCGCCACCCCCAGCTCAGGAAGTCCTCACTGGACAGATTGGCGATGAAATAGCCGAAAAGCGCGCTTGCCAGCGCAAAGCCGATCGGGGCACCGATCTGCGGGATCATCGCATACCAGCCGCGGTGGTTTGGCGGCGCGTTGAGTGCCAGCAGCGACGCCAGGCCGTCCCATGCGCCGCCGAGCGCAAAGCCCTGGCCGAGCCGGAACAGGGCAAGCAACGCGATCGACCAGGCTCCAATCTCGCTGTAGCCTGGCAGGAAAGCGATCGAAGCCGTCGAGCCCCCAAGCAGGAACAATGCAATGGTCAGCTTGGCGCCGCGGCCATAGAAGCGGTCGATGGTCATGAACACGAGCGATCCCACCGGGCGCGCCAGAAATGCGAGCGAAAAGATCGCAAAGGAATAAAGCGTTGCCGTCAGGCGATCGGGCGCGAAAGGAAAGACAAGCTGAGGGAAGACCAGCACGGATGCCAGGCCATAGACGAAGAAATCGAAAAATTCGGACGCGCGCCCGATGACGACGCCCATCGCGATACTGCCGGCTGATATCGGCTTGTCGGCATGAATTCGCCGCGCGTCCTGCTCCATCGATGTGGACGATGGTCCGTAGTGTGTTGTACCTGCCATTAAATGCCTCCCTCGTTGAGGCACCTGTGGCAAAGCGCCTCACTAGCGATCTTGATCAAACCACTGCGCTTATCAAGTCCGATCGACGCAAATAGTTCATCATCCGGCTTGAAAATCAGATGTGGATGAAAAATCACGGTCATGCCGCGAAATCAGCCTGCAAAAGACTGGCATGATCGGCGTGTGCGGATATATTAGCCCTTCAAAATGGATTGTGCGCAAAAATCCTTCGAATTTTCATCAGGATTTTGACATCCTGCGCCACGTGCCTTATCCCGCAGTGCGGCATTTCTGCTGCACTGCGACCAAACACCTCATGTTGCTATCAGGTACGGTGCTTTAGTCGCGGTCTGGACGAAACAACAAGAGCATAGAGACGTGCAAAAACTGCCAAAGTTTTCCCGCCATCTCCTCATTCTGCCCCTGCTTCTGACGCTGGCGGGATGCAATTTGGTGGTCATGTCGCCTTCGGGCGATATCGCCATGCAGCAACGCGACCTGATTATCGTGTCGACGGTTTTGATGCTGCTGATCATCGTTCCGGTGATCTTCCTGACGCTGCTGTTTGCCTGGCGTTATCGCCGTTCCAATACGGCTGCCACCTATGATCCGGAATGGCACCATTCCACCCGTCTCGAAGTGGTCATCTGGTCAGCACCGCTGGCCATCATCATCGCGCTCGGGGCCATCACCTGGATCAGCACGCACAAGCTCGACCCATTTCGTCCGCTCGATCGGATTGATGCCGAGCGCGCCATCCCGGCCAATACCAAGCCGCTGACCGTCGAAGTCGTCGCACTCGACTGGAAATGGCTGTTCTTCTATCCCGAACTCGGGATTGCGACCGTCAATGAAATGGCAGCGCCAGTCGATGTTCCGATCAGCTTCAGGATCACCTCCTCGTCGGTCATGAATTCCTTCTACGTGCCTGCGCTTGCGGGCCAGATCTATGCAATGCCCGGCATGGAGACCAGGCTTCATGCCGTCATCAACCAGGAAGGCATCTTCGACGGCTTTTCGGCCAACTATAGCGGCGCGGGTTTCTCCCACATGCGCTTCAAGTTCCATGGCGTAAACCAGCAGGGCTTCGACCAATGGGTTGCGCAGGTGAGGGAAAAGGGAACTGCGCTCAATAGGGATACCTATCTCAAGCTCGAACGGCCGAGTGAGAGGGAGCCGGTGCGTTACTTCTCGACCGTCGACAAGGATCTCTTCAACGCGATCCTCAACATGTGCGCGGCCCCCGGTCAGATGTGCATGAACGAAATGATGCACATCGACCGGATGGGTGGCGGCGGCAAGGAAAGCGCCGAAAATCGCGAGAAGCTGCTCTACGACAACCGCCACTCCGATCAGGCCGGTGGCGGTCACGAAACGCCTGCGGGCGAAAGCCCCGATGCCAGCGAAACCAAGCCGGCAGACGCTCAAAACGGCGCCGGCCAGTCTGGCGGCACGCAGATGCCAGGAATGCAGCATGACGGGCACACGATGCCCGGCATGGACCACGGCACCGGCAGCGACCCGGCGCCTGCGCAATCAAACAGCAATTAGACCTGGCGCTTTGCGTCGATACGACATCAATGAACGGGTTCATCCATGTTTTCCAATCCTGACCTCCTGAAGTTCATCTTCGGTCGGTTGACCCTAGAATCGATCCCCTATCACGAGCCGATCCTGGTCGTGACCTTTGCGGCAGTCGCACTTGGCGGCATCGCGCTTCTGGGTGTTGTTACCTATTTCAAGCTTTGGGGTTATCTCTGGCGCGACTGGCTGACGAGCGTCGATCACAAGAAGATCGGCATCATGTACGTCATCCTGGCGCTCATCATGCTGCTGCGCGGCTTTTCCGACGCGATCATGATGCGTCTGCAACAGGCAATCGCGTTCAACGGATCCGCCGGCTACCTGCCGCCGCATCACTACGACCAGGTCTTCACGGCCCATGGCGTCATCATGATCTTCTTCATGGCCATGCCGTTCGTCACGGGCCTGATGAACCTCGTCGTGCCGCTGCAGATCGGCGCCCGCGACGTTTCCTTCCCGTTCCTGAACAATTTCTCGTTCTGGATGACGACCGCCGGTGCGATCATCATCATGATCTCGCTCTTCGTCGGCGAATTCGCCCAGACCGGCTGGCTTGCGTATCCGCCGCTGTCGGGAGCCGCCTACAGCCCGGGCGTCGGTGTCGACTATTACATCTGGGGTCTGCAGGTGGCCGGTGTCGGCACGACGCTTTCGGGCATCAACCTGATCGCGACGATCGTGAAGATGCGCGCACCCGGCATGAGCTTCATGAAGATGCCGGTCTTCACCTGGACCGCGCTCTGCACCAACATCCTGATCGTCGCGACTTTCCCGATCCTGACGGCGACGCTGGCGCTGCTGTCGCTCGACCGTTACGCCGGCACGAACTTCTTCACGAATGACCTCGGCGGCAATCCGATGATGTATGTCAACCTCATCTGGATCTGGGGTCACCCGGAGGTCTACATCCTTGTGCTGCCGGCATTCGGCATCTTCTCGGAAGTCGTTGCCACCTTCTGCGGCAAGCGTCTCTTCGGCTACGCCTCGATGGTCTACGCCACCTGCGTGATCATGATCCTGTCCTACCTCGTCTGGCTGCACCACTTCTTCACGATGGGTTCGGGTGCCAGCGTCAACTCCTTCTTCGGCATCACCACGATGATCATCTCGATCCCGACAGGGGCGAAGATGTTCAACTGGCTGTTCACGATGTACAGGGGACGCATTCGCTACGAAGTGCCGATGCTGTGGACGCTCGGCTTCATGGTGACCTTCGTCATCGGTGGCATGACCGGCGTTCTGCTCGCCGTTCCGCCCGCCGACTTCGTGCTGCACAACTCGCTCTTCCTGATCGCCCACTTCCACAACGTCATCATCGGCGGCGTGGTGTTCGGCCTGATGGCTGGCGTCACCTATTGGTTCCCGAAGGCTTTCGGCTACAAGCTCGATCCGTTCTGGGGCAAGATGTCCTTCTGGTTCTGGCTGATCGGCTTCTACTTCGCCTTCATGCCGCTCTACGTGCTCGGCCTCATGGGCGTCACGCGCCGCGTGTCGCAGTTCGAAGATCCGTCGCTGCAGATCTGGTTCATCCTTGCCGCCTTCGGCGCCGTCCTGATCGCGATCGGTATCGCCAGCTTCATCATCCAGCTCGTCGTCAGCTTCTTCAAGCGCGAGGAGTTGCGGGATACGACCGGTGATCCCTGGGATGGCCGCACGCTGGAATGGTCGACCTCGTCGCCGCCGCCGGACTACAACTTCGCCTTCACCCCCGTCGTCCATGACCACGATTCCTGGTACGACATGAAGGCGCGCGGCTATGCCCGTCCGCTGGAAGGCTTCAAGCCGATCCACATGCCGAAGAACACCGGAACCGGTGTCATCCTCGGCGCGATCAGCGTCGTGCTGGCATTTGCCCTCATCTGGTACATGTGGTGGCTGGTCGTGCTTTCGTTCGTCGCCATGATCGCCGTCGCGATCGGCCATACCTTCAACTACAATCGCGACTTCTATATCGCCGCCGAAGAAGTCACGGAAACGGAACGCAAGCGTACCGCGCTGCTTGCCGAGCAGGTGTAAGACCATGAGCGATGCTGTGATCGACAAGGCAGACAAGCCTGAATTCTACCTCACCGAAGAGCACCATCCGGAAGGCAGCACAATGCTGGGCTTCTGGCTCTACCTGATGAGCGACTGCCTCATCTTCGCGGTGCTGTTTGCAACCTTCGCCGTCCTCGGCCGCAACTTTGCGGCCGGGCCCTCGCCGGCCGATCTCTTTGATCTGCCGCTGGTGGCGATCAACACCTCGATGCTGCTTCTGTCCTCCATCACCTACGGTTTTGCGATGCTGCAGATGGAGCGGCAGGAGAAGGGTGCCACACTCTTCTGGCTGGCCATTACCGGCCTCTTCGGCCTGGCCTTCCTTGGGATTGAACTCTACGAGTTCTCGCACCTGATCCACGAGGGCGCAGGTCCAACCCGCAGTGCCTTCCTGTCCGGCTTCTTCACGCTGGTCGGCACACATGGTCTGCACGTCACCTTTGGTATCGTCTGGCTGATCACCCTGATGGTGCAGGTGTCGATCCGTGGCCTGATCCCGGAAAACCGCCGCCGCCTGATGTGCCTGTCGATGTTCTGGCACTTTCTTGACGTCGTCTGGATCGGCGTTTTCTCCTTCGTCTACCTTATGGGAGTCCTCGGATGACCTCTAACGCACCAGTAACCGAGGACGCTCACGAAGCCCATCATGGTCACAGCCATGGACACGTGGCCGCCCACGGCACCTTCAAAAGCTATATGATCGGCTTCGTGCTGTCGGTAATCCTGACAGCGATCCCGTTCTGGCTGGTCATGGCCGGCGTCTTCGAAAATCCCTCGGTAACGGCCGCGTGGGTCATGGGGCTCGCCGCTGTCCAGATCGTCGTTCATATGATCTTCTTCCTTCATATGAACCCGCGCTCGGAAGGCGGCTGGACGATGATGGCGTTGATCTTCACGCTTCTGCTCGTCGCCATCGCGCTCGCCGGCTCGCTCTGGGTCATGCATCATCTGAATACGAACATGATGCCGATGAGCCCGGAAATGATGAAGAATATGCCCTAAAGGCAAGAGCGGGCGGTGGTGACGCCGCCCGCCAAGGTTTTCTGGCAATGGCCGACATCCCCTCCGAGAAAGCACAAAGACAGCATACTGCCGCCGGGCTTGCGATATTCTCCTGTCTCATGCTGGTGCTGATTGCAGCACTGCTTGCGCTTGGTGTCTGGCAGGTCGAGCGGCTTTCCTGGAAAGAGGATCTGATTGCCCGCGTCGATCAGCGCGTCGATGCGGAGCCGGTTCCCGCGCCAGTGCGCGCGCAGTGGGGACAGGTCAGCCGCGCCAATGACGAATATCGCCATGTGACTGCCGAAGGGATCCTGCAAAACGACGAGGAAACGCTGATCTACGCGTCGACGTCGCTCGGGCCCGGCTATTGGGTGATCACTCCCCTCAAGCTGGCCGACAGCACCTCGGTCCTGATCAACCGCGGTTTCGTCCCGACGGAAAAGCGCGATCCGGCAACACGCAGCGAAGGGCAGATTGCAACCCCGGTGAAAATCACCGGACTGCTGCGGATTACCGAGCCTGGAGGCACGCTGGTCAAGTCCAATGATCCGGCCAATGATCGCTGGTATTCACGCGATGTCGCCGCGATCGCCGATCGTCGCGGCGTGGCAGATCCCGCCCCCTACTTTATCGATGCTGATGCGACAACAAACCCAGGCGGCCTGCCGGTCGGTGGGCTGACGCAGATCGCCTTCCCCAACAACCATCTGGTTTACGCGATCACCTGGTTTGCACTTGCGCTCATGGCCGCTGGACTGCTCGCTTTCGTCGTCCGCGGCGAGTTTCGCGCGCGTCGATCCTGATCAGACGGCCTTGCTCCGGGGATAGAAGCGCTCAGCCATATGTTCGCCGACCGCATAGGCCTGGCTGACGATCTCGGGTACGAGGTCGATGTCAGGCAGACTGCCGAGGCCGAGGGGCCCGACGGCAAACAGTCCATCGACCGTTGATCCATCCTCGAGACAGGGCTGTCCCCGCTGATTGACGGCAAGTCCGAGCGACAATTCGTCTGCGAGGGCCAAACCTCCGCTCACAAGGCTTGCCAGCAATGGCGAGGTCAGTTGCGGCGCGCGGCAGCGACAATCCAGGATACGCTCGGCATGAACGATCTCGTCGGCGTGCGAGCCGGCGGGCCGGAAGAAGAGACCGCTCAGGCCCTGCCGACCCACGACGCCACGACGCAGTACGGTATTGCCACTGGCGAGCTCGCTTTGGAGACGGGCGTAGATGGCCTCGGGCAAGCGGTTGCGGTGGCTGTCATAGATCGCCCGCAAGTGCCGGTTGAACTGATGCTTCTGATGGGCTGGCAGTGCGCGCCACAGAGAGCGAGCGTGTTTGCGCAGCCCGTTCATGACGGATTGCCAGCTTCTGCCCTCTTCCTCTGCCTCGCGGCAGGCCGTGCGGATGAAGCGCAGGATGTCAGGGAGGTTTGTTGGCAGCGCGTCGGCCGGAAAAACCGGGTCGGCGGAGTTCGGCGTATGGCTCTGTGGCAGGAAGCCATGTCGGGAAAGGATGGTAACCTGCCCCGCGTAGCCGGCGTCGCGCAATTGCAGGAGTTGATCGACAACCCTGATGCCGCTGCCGAGAAGGACCGTGTGTGGGCGCGCAACCAGGCGCTGGGCTCTCACCTGCGACGGCTCCTGCTCAGTCTCCTCGGTCTCAGGCAGACCATAGCCAGTGGCCAGTATGACGGTGTCGAACAGGGGATTGGCTGGATTGGCGCTTTCGAGAAGGAAACGGTTGCCGTGGCTCTTGCGGATCGCCACAACCGGTTCATGGCAGACCTGAACCGTAATGTCCTTGCGGGCGGACAAGGCTTCCGAGAAGCGCTGGTAGACGTAGTCGCTGAAAATGTCTTTCGGCACGAAGATCTGGCGAAATCCCGGGATCGCCGCAGGCACGGCGGCGCGGAACTCCGCGTTGCTACAAAGCCAGTCGTTGAAATCATCCGTATCGCCCACGGAGACGGAAAGATCGCGAACACGCGTATTCAGGATCGTGGAGGTCCGCGCCGACGAGAGTGCCTGCCCCCCGCTCACCGAAGAGTTGGGGTCGAAGAGTTGCAGATGAAAAGGCAGGCGCACTGTCTTCATCAGCGCGATCGCCATCATCATTCCGGAAAAGCCGCGGCCGACAATGGCAAAACGCGGCATGGCGGAGATCTTTGCTGCCGCCGCTGACTTCGAAGAAAACAGGCCTTGAACCGTCATCTCAACTCCCTTGCGACCGTCTGCGCATCGTGTCTCGATTGGTTTCAACGCGGGAAAAAACGCTCGCGCGTTGAGCTGGTTCACGCGGTTTTGAACCGCCCTATAGTCTATCAAACTGGTCGTGTATCAAAGCGCCAAAAGATGATTTAGGCAAGCCTTTGTGCCGAGTGCCAGCGTCTGGAGCGGATAAGTGTCTGAAACCGTTTCGACATTTCGAGACGCCATGGGCGGTCAAAATGGTGCTTCCTAGTCTTTGTTGCACTCACGATAAAATAACCAGTTGGTGAATTCTTGACTTGAAGGGCCGAAAGGAATCGGCAAAAGTAAGGGTGCTAATCAATCCCTTCATGGATTCGACGTCTTTCCGGACCAACGTCCGACCACACCTCTGTTTTGGAATATGACCGTGAGCAGCAATGCTTTAACACGCACGACGAAGCCATCCGCTTCGATGGCGAAGGCGACTGCGGCAGGCTGGGGCAAGGGCCTCTTTACGCTCGTCCGCATCACCGTCATGGCGTTCCGCCATCCCTGGCAATCCGGTTTCGCCATCGGCGCAACCCTTGTCGCCTCAACCTTCCAGCTCATGATCCCGCGTCTGCTCGGTCGGGCGGTCGACCACACGCAGGTTGCGATGGAAGGCGGCCAGGCGGGACAGATCGCACAGGATGCGCTGCTGACCACGGCGCTGATGCTGCTCGGCGCCAGCGTCCTTCGTGGCATCTTCACGATGATCCAGAACTACTACAGCGAGAGCGTCGGCCACCACATGGGCTACGAGCTGCGTCTTGCCTGTTACGAGAAAATCCAGCGCCTTTCCTTCAGTTTTCATGACAGCGTCCACTCTGGCGATCTGATCACCGTCGGTCTGCTCGACCTCGAAGGCGTGCGCATGTATTTCTCGACGGCGCTGGTGCGCATGGTGCTGTTGACCATGCTGATCGGTATCGGCGCCTACATGCTGCTTTCCACCGATGTCGTCCTCGGCTTGCTTGCCTTGAGCTTCGTGCCTTTCGTTGCCTGGCGCTCCTCGGTCACGCAGTTGCGGTTGCGCGCGACCTGGCTCGACCTGCAGGAACGGCTGTCGGTGCTGACCCGGATCATGGAGGAAAATCTCGGCGGCATCCGCGTGGTCAGGGCCTTTGCCGCCCAGGCGCACGAGATGATGAAGTTCGAGGGCGCCTCGAAGAACGCCTTGACGCTCGCCCATCAACGCGTCGGCATCCGTGTCATCAATACCAGCGCCATGACCTTCTCCTTCTTCGCTGCCATGGGCCTCGTCCTCTGGGTTGGCGGCGGCAAGGTGATGGCTGGCGAGATGACGGTCGGTACGCTTACTTCGTTCCTGACCTTCATGACGATCCTGCAGATGCCTGTCCGCCAGCTTGGCCTGATGGTCAACGCTTTCGCCCGCGCCTCCACCTGCGGCACCCGGCTGTTCAACCTGCTCGACCTCGAAATTGCCGTGCGGGATGCCCCTGACGCCAGGGATCTGGTGCTCAGCGACGGGACGCTGCGCTTCGAGAATGTAAGCTTCGCCTATCCGAGCTCACCGATGCACGAGGTCCTGAGCAACGTCTCCTTCGAGGCAAAGCGCGGCGAGACGATCGGCATCGTCGGGCCGCCCGGTAGCGGTAAGTCGACGCTTGCCCATCTGATCCCGCGCTTCTACGACGTCACCAGGGGCAAGATCACCATTGATGGACAGGATATCCGCAAGGCGACGCTGCAGTCGCTTCGCCGTGCGATCGCCGTTGTCCAGCAGGACTCCTTCCTGTTCACAACCTCGATTGAAAACAACATCGCCTATGGCGACCCCTGGGCGAAGGAAAGCCGAATCGAGCGCGCGAGTGAAAGTGCCCAACTGCACAACTACGTGCTCGGCCTGCCGACCGGCTACGGCACGGTCGTTGGAGAACGCGGTGTGTCGCTCTCGGGAGGACAGCGCCAGCGCCTGTCGATCGCCCGTGCCCTGATGTTGAAACCCGCCGTCATGGTCTTCGATGATTCAACGGCGGCAATTGATGCGGCCACCGAACAGCGCATTCGCTCAGCGATGCGCAAGTACGCGGCTGATCGCGTGACCATCATTGTTGCGCATCGCCTGAGCTCGCTGATGCATGCCAATCAGATCCTGTTCGTCGAGAACGGGGAAATCGTCGAACGCGGCACGCACGAGGAGTTGCTGGCCGCGGGCGGGCGCTACAAGGCGCTCTACGATCTGCAGGTACGGCCGGGCGATGAGGCGCTTAGCGCCTAGGGAGGAATGAAATGGCCGAGGAACTGGAAACCGAACGCTCCGACGTTCGCGAGGATGGGCGCCGACCGCCGCGCGCCGTCGTTGGCTCGCATCGCATTGAAGAGGAGATGTTCGGCAAGGCCTTCGATGGCAACATCATCAAGCGCATCTGGGCGTTCGTGCACCCATACCGCAGGCAGGTTCTGCTATCGGTCGCTGCCGTCCTGACGTTCACGGCCATGCAGCTGCTGATCCCGCTGATCATCCGCTACGCCATCGATCACGGCATGCAGCCGGGTGGAAGTCATCAGGCGCTGACCTTCGCGATGATCGCCTTTCTCGCCGCGATCCTCATCAACTACTGCGCCAGTTACTGGCAAGAGACGCTGGTGGGCAACGTCGCGGAAGAGGTGCTCTTCGACATCCGCAAGGCGATGTTTTCGCATCTCCAGCGGGTTTCGCTCTCCTTCATGGACAAGACCGAGGTCGGCCGTCTCATGTCGCGCCTGCAGGGCGACGTCAATTCGATGCAGGAGTTCCTGGAAACGTCGGTCCTGTCTGTCGGCGATATCACGCTTCTGTTCGGCATCGTCTTCGTCATGCTCTATCTCGACTTCAAGCTCGGTCTTCTGACGCTCTCGGTCCTGCCGATCCTGTTTGTCGTTCGCCTCTTCTGGCTGCCGCTGGCGCGCAAGTCCTTCATGGCAGCACATGAGACCAATTCCGTTGCCGCAGGGGCGCTGGCCGAGGCCATCCACGGCGTGCGCGCCGTCCAGAGCATGGATCGCCAGGGCGTCAATTTCACGCTCTACGACGATAAGGCCAGGGCAAACCTGAAGACGCACCTCACAGCAGCGCGCTACGCCCAGGTGATGGTGCCGATCGTGGATTCCCTGACCGGCGTTGCCATGGCGCTTGTCATTGTCGTTGGCGGTGCACGCGTTCTCAATCAGGCGCTCGATGTCGGCGTGCTCGTCGCTTTCCTGTTCTACATCCAACGCTTTTTCGATCCGATTCGCTCGCTGACGCTGCAATATTCGGTCATGCAGCGCGCCATGGCCTCCGGACAACGACTGACCGAGGTTCTTGATGTTCCAGTCGAAATCAGGGACGCGCCTGACGCAAAGGAGCTTTCCGCCGATATGGATGGTTCCGTCGAGTTCCGCGATGTGGTTTTCGGCTATCATCCCAAGCACCCGGTCCTGAAGCATGTGAGCTTCAAGGTGAACCCAGGCGAAACCGTGGCCCTTGTCGGGCCAACCGGTTCCGGCAAGTCGAGCTGCATGTCGCTGATCCATCGCTTCTATGATGTTCAGCAGGGACAAGTCCTGGTCGGTGGGCATGATGTGCGCGACCTGACGCAGGATTCGCTTGGCAACCAGATCGCCATGGTTCTCCAGGAGCCGTTCCTGTTTACGGGCACGGTGTTCGAGAACATTCGCTATCACAAGGTGGAAGCGACACGCGAACAGGTCATCGAGGCGGCCAAGGCGGTCGGCGCTCATGACTTCATCATGCGCCTGCCACAGGGCTATGACAGCATGCTCGGCGAGCGCGGCGGCAATCTCTCGCTCGGCCAGCGCCAGCTTTTGAGCTTTGCCCGTGCGCTGGTCGCCGATGCTAAAATCCTGGTGCTGGACGAGGCAACCGCCAATATCGACAGCTATACCGAGATGCTGATCCAGAAGGCGCTCGTCAAGCTGCTCGAAAACCGAACAGGGCTGGTCATCGCACACCGCCTCGCCACGATCAGAGAGGCGGACCGCATCATCGTCCTGCAGAATGGCGAGCTGATCGAAAGCGGTAACCACCAGCAGCTGATGAAAAACCGCAAGCTCTATTCGCGGCTCTATAACCTGAACTACGCGTCCTTCGACGATATTCCGGATGCCGTGCTCGAAGAGACGACGGCGAACGGTTCAGCGACTTAAAATCAAGCCTTCCAAGCAACGTCACTATTCGAAGAGGAGGATCTTCCATGGATTACCGCAAGCTCGGCCATAGCGGCGCTATCGTGACCGCTTACTGCCTTGGCACCATGACATTCGGCGCAGAGGCCGACGAAACTGCTTCGCACAAACTGCTCGACGACTACTTCGCCTGGGGCGGAAACTTCATTGATACGGCCGATGTCTACAGTGCCGGCAAGTCCGAGGAAATCATCGGGCGATGGCTGAAGGCGCGCCCGAGCGAGGCAAAGCAAGCCGTGATCGCGACCAAGGGACGGTTTCCGATGGGGGCAGGTCCGAACGACATCGGCCTTTCGCGCCGCCACCTGAACCAGGCGCTTGACGCCTCGCTTTCGCGGCTCGGCGTCGAGCATATCGATCTCTATCAGATGCATGCATGGGACGCACTGACCCCGATCGAGGAGACGCTGCGCTTCCTCGACGACGCCGTCTCTGCCGGCAAGATCGGCTATTACGGCTTCTCCAACTATGTCGGATGGCAGATCGCCAAGGCAGCCGAAATCGCCAAGGCACGCGGCTACACTCGTCCGGTAACGTTGCAACCGCAATATAATCTGCTGGTGCGCGACATCGAGCTGGAAATCGTCGCGGCATGCCAGGATGCCGGCATGGGGCTACTGCCGTGGTCGCCGCTCGGCGGCGGTTGGCTGACGGGCAAATACCGGCGCGACCAGACGCCGACGGGCGCTACCCGCCTCGGGGAAAACCCGAGCCGCGGCATGGAATCCTACGCCCAGCGGAATGCGCAGGAGCGGACGTGGGCGATCATCGAGACGGTAGAGGCGATCGCCAAGGCCCGTGGTGTGAGCATGGCACAGGTCGCCCTTGCCTGGACTGCGGCGCGACCGGCGGTAACATCCGTCATTCTCGGAGCCCGGACGAGCGAGCAGCTCGCAGACAATCTCGCTGCTGCAAAGCTTCTGCTTTCCGAAGAGGAGATGACGAAGCTTAGCGATGTCAGCCAGCCGCATGTGGCCGACTATCCCTATGGGGCTGGCGGCACAAACCAGCGCCATCGCAAGATCGAAGGCGGGCGGTAGGATTGGCGGGCGGCCGGAATTTTCCGGCCGCCTTGTTCTTCAGAGGCGCACGCCGCTCGCGTCGTCGAAGAGGTGCAGTTGCGACGGATCGACGGTCACGCCGACCGTTTCGCCTGCGCGTGCTGTACCGCGGCCCGTCTCGACGATCGTCAGCTCGGGGGTCGTCGCCGCCGTGACGAAGGTGGATGAGCCGGTGGATTCCACCACCGCGACAGGCACATCGAAGGTGCCCTGCCCGGGTGCGGTTACGCCGATATGCTCGGGACGAATGCCGGCAGTCACCTTGCGGCCTGGCTGGATCTGATGGTCGATCGCGATCTTGTGCTTCACGCTGCCGAGATCGATGGTCAGGCTCCTGCCGTCTTCGCCTGCTACCGCCGGGATGAAGTTCATGGCCGGTGAGCCGATGAAACCTGCAACGAACTTGTTGGCGGGCTTGTCGTAGAGATCGAGAGGCTTGCCTTGCTGCTCGATCACGCCCTCGCGCATGACGACCACATGGTCGGCCATTGTCATGGCCTCGATTTGGTCGTGGGTGACATAGACCGAGGTGGCATGCAGACGGTCGTGCAGCGCCCGGATTTCCTTGCGCATGTGAACACGCAGTGCGGCATCGAGGTTGGAGAGGGGCTCATCGAACAGGAATGCTTTCGGATGGCGGATGATGGCGCGGCTCATTGCAACGCGCTGGCGCTGGCCGCCGGAAAGCTCGCGCGGGTAACGCTTCAACAGATGCGACAAGCCAGTTGTAGCAGCGACCTCCTCCGCCGCCTTTTTGGCTTGCGCCTTGGCGACGCCGCGAATGCGCAGGCTGTAGGTCAGGTTCTCCTCGACGGTCATGTGCGGATAGAGCGCGTAGGACTGGAAGACCATGGCGACATCGCGCTTGCGCGGCGGCACGTTGTTCATCAACTCGCCGGCGATCTTCAACTCACCCTCAGAGATACTCTCAAGGCCTGCGAGCGAACGAAGCAGTGTGGACTTGCCACAGCCGGACGGACCGACGAGTGCAACAAAGGTGCCCTTTGCGATCGACAGGTTGATGTTCTTCAGGGCATGAAACGCGCCGTAGTGCTTGTTGACGCCGCTGAGCTCGATCTGATTGGTCATTTAAGGGCTCCAGAGGTGAGGCCGGATACGATGCGGCGCTGCAAGAGAACGAAGATGGCGAGGATCGGCGTCACATACATCGTGGCGTAGGCCATGATGTTGTTCCACTCGTTGGTATTCGGTCCCATGAAGGAGTTGAGACCGACACTCGCCGGCTGAAGCTCGGCAGCCTGGATCATCGACTTCGAGTAGACGAACTCACCGAATGCCTGCATGAAGATGAGGATGGCGCTGACGAGGATGCCGTTGCGGGCAAGCGGCAGCACGATACTGAAGAAGGCACCGACGCGGCTGTTGCCATCGACGAGCGCGGCCTCCTCGAGTTCCATCGGCACCGCCATGAAGGTGGCGCGCACCAGGACGACGAAGAAGGGCATGCTCTTGGCGGCGATCGCGATGATGACGGCAAGGCGCGGAAAGTCGAGCATGCCCAGTTGCGAGAAGCCGACGAAGATCGGGGTCACCATCAACGATGCCGGCAGGACCTGCAGCATCAGGATCATGAACAGACCGATATCGACCCAGACGTTGCGGTAGCGCGCCAGAACATAGGCGCAGCCGACGCCAAGAACGGTGATCAGGGTAACGGCGCCGACGGCGATGACCAGCGAGTTCCAGAGATACCGGCCCATGCCGCGGCTTTCCCAGACATAGCCGAAGGTTCCCCATTGCGGGTCGCCCGGCCAGAAGCTCGGGGGCGTTGCGAACATCTCGGACCCGCCCTTGAGGGCCGTGATGTACATCCAGTAGAGCGGGAACAGATAGATCGCCGCCATGAGGATGGCGATCACGAGCATAAGGCGGTTGCGTGTCGTATCGCTCATCCGCGCACCTCATGACGTGTGGAGCGGACATAGACGACCGAGGCGAACATGACGAAGATGATCATGATGACGGAGATGGTCGCGCCCTTGGCGAAATCATACTGGCGGAAGGACAGGTCCCAGGCCCAGTACTGCGTGACGTTGGATGAGTTGTTCGGGCCGCCCGAGGTGATGGCGGCAAAGAGATCGAACTGCTGCAGCGTGAAGATAAGCCCAAGTGCGATGATGGCGCCGATCGTGGAACGCATCATCGGCAGCGTGATCGTCCAGAAGCGTTGCCAGGCATTGGCACCGTCGAGTTCGGCGGCTTCATAGAGGTCACCGGGGATGCCGGACAGGCCGACCGACAGCAGGATCATGTTGAAGGCAGTCCCCAGCCAGACATTGGCGATGATGACCGCATAGAGCGAAAAATGCGGATCGGAGCGCCAGAAGATGTTGCTACTAATGATGCCGCTCTCCTTCAGGATGAAGTTGAGGACGCCGAAATCGCCCGAGAGAATCCAGTTCCAGATCGCTCCGACGACAAGGCCGGGCATGACCCAGGAGACGAGAAACAGGCCGCGCAGCCACGAGGCGCCGGGGAAATTGACCCAGAAGAACAGCGCCAGGCCAAATCCGATCAGAAACTGACCTGCGATCGAGCCGACGACGAAGATCACCGTATTGCCGAGGATCGGCCAGGTTTCCGGCTGGGCAAAGAGATCGGTATAGTTCTTGAAGCCGACGAAGGGGCGCGAGAAGGTTCCGAGGCTGAACATGTCAACCTCCTGGAAGCTCATCACCACATTGTAGATGAGCGGCAGTCCCGCCATCAGGAACAGGAAGGCCAGCGGAAAGGCGACCAGCGTGATGTCGAAGCCGCGGCCGTCTCTGACGCTTGAAAGAATCCGTTTCATCGATCCTCCAATACTCCGAACGGGGCTGCCTGAAGCTTGCGCTGCAAGACAGCCCCTGCCGGGAGGAAATGGTAGGGACGGCCCGAAAGCCATCCGGTTATGCAGAGTGGATTAGCCGAGCACAGCCTTGATCTTGTCGGCAGCCTGATCGAGCGCGTCCTTCGGGCTCATCTGGCCGGTCAGGGCAGCCTGGATCGCGTCCTGGATCGCCTTGGAGATCTTCGGCCATTGCGGATTCGGGCCGCGCGGCTTGGCGTACTTCAGCTGTTCGATGAAGACCTTCAGCGCCTCATCCTTGAGCTTCTCGCCGGTTTCCGGGATGGTGATGTCGGAACGGGCCGGAAGCTGGCCGTAGTTCTTGAACATCTTGTCGTCCTTCGAGGCAAAGAACTCCAGTGCCTTGAAGGCTTCGGCCGGATGCTTCGTGCTGGAGAAAATAGCCCAGTTGAAGTCGCCCATTGCCGAGGATCGCTCAGCGCCTTCCTTCGGAACCGGAAGCAGGGCAACGCCCCAGTCGAACTTCGCCTCCTTGGTCATGCGGTCGAGTTCCCAAGGACCGGAGATCGCCATCGCGGCATTGCCGGAGTTGAAGGTGCCGGTCGAATCCCACTGGCCGCGCGTCAAGGTGTCCGGAGAAGCAAGCTTCTCGTCCATGATCGTCTTCCAGGTTTCAAGCGCCTTGACCGCGCCTTCGGCATTGATGTTCTGATAACCGCCGCCCGCCATCTGTGCCCAGGGAAGGAACTGGAAGGTGCCTTCCTCGTTTGCCTTGGCCGAGAAGGCGAGACCATAGACGTTCTTTGCGGGGTCGGTCAGCTTGCGGGCATCCTCGACAAGCTCGTCCCAGGTCTGCGGCGGCTTGTTCGGGTCGAGGCCCTTCGCCTTGAACATGTCCTTGTTGTAGTAGAGCGCGATCGTGTTGGTCGCCTTCGGCACGCCGTAGTACTTGCCGTCCCATTCGACCGACTTCAGCGGACCAGGGAAGTAGTTTTCCGGCTTGATGACCGACGATCCCTTGATCATGTCGGTAATGTCGAGGAAGGCCCCGCGCGAAGAGAACATCGCGTGCTCGGGGTTGTCGACGGCGATGATATCAGGGGCCTGGCCGGTGGCATAGGCGCGCATGGCCTCGGTGACGACATCATCGAACTGGATCAGACGATATTCGATCTTGATGCCATTGTTCTGGGCGTTGAATTCCTTGACGAGGTTCGGCGCCGGCTGGATGTCCTTGTCCAGCGACCAGAGGGTCAAGGTGACGTCTTCGGCCTTGGCGGCCAGGCCGAAGAGAGAAACGCCTGCGAGCGCCAAGGCGCCGATCATTGCAAACTTGCGGATACCCATAGTTCTCCTCCTTTGTGGTTATCCTGTCGGAAGCCGGCGATTCCTCCTCGCCGGCCGCGATGTCATCAAACCGGATCGACGACGAAATCGGCGCCCCGGGCATGCTTGAGATGGTTGAGCGCATAGACCTGACCGGTCATTTCCAGCGCGTCGCGATAAACAGGGTCGTGCCAGCCTTCGATATCGATCGAACCGGACCAGCCGGCAAGCCGCAATTCGGAGATGATGTCCGTCCAGTTGCTGTCGCCGAAGCCTGGAGTACGCATGAAGACGAATTTCTCCTTGCCGAAAATGCCATGTTCCTTGATGACGTCCCAGCGGATCGTCGCGTCCTTGCCGTGCACGTGGAAGATCTTCTTGGCCCACTTGCGGATCTGCGGCAGCGGCTCGATCAGATAGACCATCTGATGGCAGGGCTCCCACTCAAGGCCGATATGATCGTCCGGCGTTTCGTTGAAGATCAGTTCCCAGGCATCCGGGTTGTGCGCGATGTTCCAGTCGCCGGTCGCCCAGTTGCCGTCCATGGCGCAGTTTTCGAACGCGATCTTGACGCCCTTGTCGGCGGCGCGCTTTGAAAGCTCGCTCCAGATTTCCTTGTAGCGCGGCAGGCTGTCGGTAAGCGGCTTGTTGCGGATTCGACCGGTAAAGCCGGCAACGCAGGTTGCGCCGAAATGGTGAGCATTGTCGATGCAATCCTTCCAGCCCTGCAGCGTCTGCAGGTCGATGTCGGTCGTTTCCAGCGGATTGCCGAACATGCCGAGCGTCGAGATCGTGATATCACGGTCACCGATGGCGTCGCGTGAGCGTTTGCCGAGTTCGGCCAGATCCTGGCCGTTGGTCGTCTGCCAGAAGAAGGGTTCGAAGCTTTCAAAGCCCATATCGGCAATCTGGCCGATGCGCTTGTCGGCGCCGCCCTTGGAGGCGCTGACCATGGTGCCGATACGAATGGACTTGGCGGGGTTGCTCACAATCGCTTTTCCTTATGCTGAAATTTCGATGCGCTTGCCAGTCTTGGCGCTTTCGATCGCGCCGAAGACCATGGCGAGGCTTCTGATATTGTCGGAGCTTGCGGTTTCGGGCCGCTTGCCTGTCTTGATCGCCTCGACGAAGCTTGCAATGACGCTGGCATGGCCGTGCGTTTCTTCTTCGTGCGCGGGCTCGGGAACGTTTACGGGCGTAAAGCCGTGCAGGAGGCCGGGATCCTTGCCGGCGACAGCTGCATTGAATGTATCGCCGCCATCCCAGGTCAGCATGCCCTTCGAGCCGACGAGACGCCATTCGCTTTCCCAACTCGTGCGCTCACCTTCGGCGCACCAGGAGCCGCGATAGGTGAAGACGACGTCGTCGGAAAATTCGAAGGTGGCATTGGCGGATGCGCCGTGCTTGTACCAGGATCCGGTCGGATTGCGTTCGACGCAATAGACGGCAAGCGGCTTCTTGTCAGCGACATAGCGTGCTGCGTCGAAGGTATGGATAGCCATGTCGAGCAGAAGCACATTGTCCATCTCCTCGCGAAAACCGCCGAAATGCGGGCCGAGGAAGAAGTCGCAATGGATGGCGGTCAGGTCACCGATCGCCCCGCTCTCGACGAAGCGGCGCATGCGGCGGACACCGGAGATGAAGCGGCGGTTTTGGATGATGGCGTGGATCTTGCCGGTCTCGGCGGCGAGATCGATCAGCGCGGCTCCTTCTGCAAGCGAGGTCGCCATCGGCTTTTCGCTGAGAACATGGCAACCTCCCTTCAGCGCCGTCGAGACGACATTGAAACGGGCTGTCGGTATGACGACGTCGAATACGATGTCGGCCTTGGTCCTGGCGATGACGTCGGCAAGATCGCTGCCGATGACAGCGCCCTCAAGACCGAACTCGGCGGCAAGTGCTTCCGCGGCTGCCGGATTAACATCGACGAGGCCCTTGACCTCGATCGCGGCTGCAAGAGCCGGGGTTTCCTTGATGGCGCGCAACCAGCCTTTGGACATGGCTCCGCACCCGCATAGAACGGCATTCAAAATCACGATTTCCTCCGGTGGATCGTTTCCGGTTTTCCTCCCGAAACGCATCCCGTAAACGTTTACGATACTAAGCGGAAACGTTTCTTGGTGTCAATAGTGGTTCAAACAGTGCGAAATGCTGCGGAAAACACCTGCAAACCTAGGGCTTTAGATTAATACGTGCTGCACCGCAGCACGGAAAAAATCTGACTGATTTCGCCGCGGTAAATGGCTTCGGACCCTGCGCGTGTCCGGCCCGCCCGTTCCCGATGCGAGCGACAGAGAGGACATCGCTATGCCGAGTGCCGACAACCACGATCAGCGCAAGGCCCAAGACCAAGAGGCAGAGCGCAAGCATCACGCTGAAGAGAAGTCAGCAGATGACAAGCGGGCGGTTGGGGAGCCTGAGAGCGATAGCCGCGAGCGTCAGGCAGGCAAAATAATTGGCAACGGGTAGGCGCTCGTAAGCGCGGCCTGAGCTCACCATCGATTGATATCGCGCTCTCTGTCTTCAACCGCGTATCGCATCGCCTGCTCTCTACTGCACCCCAGCCTTTGCATGTGGTGGTCGAGGAGCGACTGCCGCTGCCCTTCTGCCATGACCGCAAAGACCGCTCTGAAGCGCCTCTCGCTCTCTGACAGGCCATCCAATTGTATCGTAGCAAGGCGCACCCTCTGGAGCAGCGGCGCAAGCAAACAAAAGGCGAAGAAGCCGATGCCTACGCCAACAACAGCAGCCATCACGTATTGCATTGCGACCCTCCAGAAACCGAGGAGAGTATCGGCAAAGTCTAATTCTGCGACAAGCTGCAACGTCGAAGAGGCTTACCGTCGCCCTAATGGCGAAGTTCGAATCGAGCGGATACACCCACGGGGTGGAGGGGCTTATCAGCCCCTCTTTCAGTAACTCGGGATGGATGGGAACTCGACGTTCACGGCATCGCAAGACCCATGTGCACCACCTTTGTGTACCAAGAGGGATGGCGCAAAGTGCAGCAAGATCAGATAGTTCAACCATTTCAAGGAGAAGGAATGGTGGGCGATGAGAGACTCGAACTCCCGACATCCTCGGTGTAAACGAGGCGCTCTACCAACTGAGCTAATCGCCCTCGCGAAATCGGTCCCGTTTGGTCCGCCGCGTCGGTGGCCGTGATTTATGCGGATCGTGGGGAAACCGCAAGAGCGTTTGTGAAGATTTTTTTTATTTTTTCGGAAGCGCTTTGCAGGGCTCGAACCACTAGGGGCCAACCAAGCCGATGCGCGGTGGCAAATGTCTGCCACTGCGCACTACATGTCACTATTTCTTGTCCAGCGCCATCTGCAGGATCTTACGAACCACATCCTGCGTCTCCAGGTCGACCTGCTCGGCAAGGTCGCTTATGTCGCGGGCGCCCGGGTTCCGCTGCTTGTCACGCATCTTCCGGAACAGCTCCTGTTTCACGTGAGGCTCGACATCACCATAGTACTTCGACGTCGTGCTCACCTGCTTCTGACCGAGGTTCTGGCTGAGCGCCTTCATATCCCGCAAAGAAGCGGCCCTTCATCACAGGGCTTAGCGACTGTGGAGCGGATCGCATGTGGCGTGAAGTAGGGAACACCTGCGGCAGCGGCCGCCTTCCGTAGGACCTGGCGCACGGGAGCAGCCGTGGTCAGGAATTCAAGCTCGATGCTGTGCCGGCCGATCCACGGCTTGAATGGTGTCGTAGGAAGAGAGGGGCATCTCCTCCGGCGCGCATTGCCTTCAACTCGGGTGATCCAGTCGATTACAATACCTTCGACGCCGTCTCCTATCGGAAAGCAGTCGACGATGCTCGTCTTGCTGAACTTCGTCTTCACCTCACGCGCGTTCACGCGGAGCGAGATACCGCCTGCACTGGAAAGCGATGAGCAGGGCCTTCCGACCACGCTGGAGACTATGCCTCCAGCGAAAAGGCGTCGCTCTCGCCCGCGACGAGCTCAAGGGGCCAGATCGTGTTGCGGGCACCCCTGGGATAATGCTCGGCGTAAGCCGGCATCGTCGCGAGCAAGGTCTCGGCGAGCTCGACGCCGAGATCGCGCAGTGACATACGGAAGCAGGTTAGCGATGGCTGCAGAAATTTTCCGCGAGGTTCCTCACGAAAGCCGATAACGGCCAGATCTCGACCAGGAACGATGCCCGCCTCGTTCATGCGCCGATAGAGACCAATCGCCATCAACTCGTAGATCAGAATGATGGCCGTCGGCTTGCTGTCGAGCCGTAGCATCTCATGACCGGCCTGATAGCCGCCCTGCTCGCTCGATTTGACGCGGATCACCAGCGACGGATCATACGCTATGCCGTGGCGCTCCAGTGATTGGCGATAGGCATCGACGAAAATATAGCCGAGGTTGATGTCATTGGATGGCGCCGCGATCGCGATACGGCGATGTCCCTTCGACACGAGACGATCGACAGCGCAGGCTGCAACGCCCTCGAAGTCCAGATCGATCCAGGGGTGGCTTCCGCCGGAGGTGCTGCGGCCAAGCGCGACAAAGGGGATCTTGGCCTTCACCAGAAGATCGATGCGCTTGTCGACCCGCTGCGTCGCCGAGATGATCATCGCATCGACGATGCGTCGCGCGACCATGCGCTTGAGGTATTCATGCGGATCCTCGTCGTTTGGGCACGGCAACATCAACAGATCAAGTTTGTGACGGGACAGCACACTCTGCAGGCCACCAGTAACGCCGAGGAAGAAGTTGTCGCTGTTTTCGACCGTTTCCTTGCTGGACTCGATCATCAGGCCGATGACATTGGTCGTGCCCTGTCGGAGGCTCCGGCCGGACTGGTTTGCCACATAACCCAGCTCCTCTGCCGCCGCGAGCACGCGCTTGCGGGTTTCCTCGTTGACGTCGGGCCTGTCGTTCAGCGCACGCGAAACGGTCCCGATCGAAATGTCGAGATGCTTGGCGAGTTGGCGAATTCCCTTCATTTGCGGCAATCTTCCTCCGGATTGAACGCGTCAGGTCCCTATCTGCCATACAAAAACGTTTCCGGAAAGCGCGATTGCAACCCGCAGCCGTAGCGTCAATTCTTGCTCACACAGCGGTCGACAGCGTTACTATCGCTGCCAAAGCGCCGGCGGCGGCTCCGACGGATTTCGCCACGGCGTCTGGCAGTCGCGCATGTCGTGACGGCGACAGCAGTTGAAGTAATTCCGAAAGGCCGGCGCCAACAGTGCAACTGATCGCAATCAGCATCGGAGACTGCGAATAGCCAAGCACAAAGAAGAAAGCCATCGCCGCGAAAGCAAGGCTTCTGTCAAGATTGACGTGAGTGATCGTCCGCGGACGCAGCCGTATGGGAGCGATCGTCACGAAGAGGATGAAGACAAGCAGTAGCCATGCAACTGCTTGGGCAACGACGACGAAGGTCAGCCCGCTGGCAATTTGGTCGGACACGTCGGACATCCTGTCATCGCCGGTTTGCAAGAGATTGCAAATTACAACTATGCGAAGAAAGCGAAAGCCTCAAGAATACCGTCCATCTGCAAAACCCTCGGCATCTCTTGAAGAGCACCGTCCTTTTGTGAAAGGCAGTCATCATCCCATCGCCTTCAGCGAGGTGTCATACAGATGGCTGCACGCTCGTTCTCGGGCCAATAGACGTCCGTGATCTGTAGAGGAATTGCTCCGAATCGGTGAGTGCAGGAAAGCCGTGGGCGAAACGGACGTATCACGTACGCACCTTGCAAACACTTGCAAACGATGACGAGCTAGTAGGCGTTGTGGCGGCCAATCACGGTGCCCATCGTCATGAAGACTATTTTCACGTCGAGCCACAGCGACCAGTTATTGATGTACCAGATGTCGTGGCGAACGCGGTCAACCATGCGATCCACGGTCGGGGTTTCGCCTCGGCATCCGTTGATCTGGGCCCAGCCTGTCAGGCCCGGCTTGACGTGGCGACGGGATGCGTATTGGGCAATAAGCGCTCCGTAGAGATCATCGTGCGCCAACGCATGCGGACGCGGGCCAACCACAGACATGTCACCTCTAAGAACGTTCCAGAACTGCGGCAGCTCATCCAGGCTTGTTGATCGAATAAAGCCGCCAACTCGGGTGACGCGGGGATCATTGCGTGTCGCCTGGCGTACGTCACCGGCATTTTCCATGACAGACATGCTACGAAACTTGAGGATCCGAAATGTCCGTCCGTTATATCCTTTTCGCGACTGCGCAAAGAAAATCGGTCCGGGACTGTCGAGCCTGATGGCGACCGCAACCGCAGCGCAGATCGGGAACATGACCACAAGCGCGGCTATCGAGAAGGCGATATCGAACGCTCTCTTCAGCCCGCGTTCGTAAAGCTCGAGCGGTGGGCGATGGGTCTGAAATACGCGCCGTTCTCCGACAGTCTGCGCGAAGCCCTCGACGACATCACCGACCACTCCACCGAACATGACGTTTACCGGCACACAGAACTGGCGCAGGGTGTTCAGACACTCCTCGAGCGCCCGCAAATTGCCGTAGTCGCTCCACGCAACCAAGACCTCATCGACGTCGCCTATGCCGCTTTTCACATAAGCGTCGCTCGTGGAAGCCAGCGAATGATCACCCTCGGAAATTCGCATCGTATGCTCAACGGAGAGACCGCTGAGTGCGGCACGTTGAACGACCGGTTCCGTCGACATCGCGCCTGGGCATACAAGCAGGACCCGACGGGTGGGGAACACCGCGCGCGCCATCGCCCTGTTAAGGTAGCGATACCAGAACAAGCGCAACGCCGTCAGTCCGCTTAAAGAGAGGGCCGCACTTGTGACGATTGCGCCCAGCGAAATCGTCATGTCGATCTTAAGGAACAGGATGACTGCGAAAAGGAAGAACAGGGCGGCCGGGAGGAACGCGACGATCAGCAACAATTGGCGACGGAAGGAGAACATTTCGCTTGGTCGATAAGCGTGGACGCTGAACATCGCCAGTACGAAAATCGTTGCCACAAGCAAACCGATCCCGATGTAGCGTGACGGGTCAGCCAGGGTGCCGTAGGTAATCTGCTCATAGAACAAATGCCCTGCGGCGCTCGCCGCAAGGAGGACGACAAAATCGAACGCCGCTGCGATGCAGGTAATCGCGATGCTGTGGAAGCCGAACCATTTCCGGTCGCTCTTGACCGAAAGATGCGGGCCCCAGCTCTGTTCGACTGGAATGGTCATGAAGCACACCCTCAACCCTGCCGTATAGTTAGCATGGGTTAAACGTGCCCAACAATTATCCTCGAATACGCCTTATTGCGTAACGTTGAGACAATGTCTGAATATATTTCGAATCATGGAAAGTATAGTTTGAGAATACGCAGCATAGATTGTATTTTTGTGATGGGTTTCTATTAATTTGTATTCGCGTATGGTCTCTGATTCAGATCTGTTCTTTGGATCCGCCCACTTTCGCGTGTCGTTATCTCAGAGCGGCGTTACATGCGCCGGATTCGTCGCCGACCTGCGCCATTTTTGCCGAGCGGAAGCCAGGTCGTTTTGCGATTTGCGCGCCGGAACCGCGCTTCCTGCCCTACCATGTAACCGGGATCGCTGTCGAACCTGAAAACATTGAGGTTTTCGGGCAAACCGCTGGGCTCGGCTATCTCGGTACGTCCAGCTTGTTGACTGCGAACTGATAGTTGTTGCCGGTGCCCGCGCGGGTGACCACCAGCTTGCGTGTCCTTGTTGTGATACGCGCAAAATTCCCGTCCGTCGTGATCGACCGCGCGATCGAAATCTTGGCGGAGTCTATTCCCGGGAACTTTTCCGGGCATGCCTTGCCACCGATGCCATACATGCGCGTGCCGCCTTTTTCGTAACGCTGCAAAATGGGCCGGCCGCCCGGGTCGGCAAGAACGTTGCAGCCTGGCGCATTTGGTACCGGAACCATCCGATACCAGGGGCTGTCACCGAAAGCGCTGAGCACGGATAATGACAGCAGGGCGGAGGCGACAAGAGATAGTCTCAGCATGGCCCGGCTCCTTCGTTGCCAACCCTGCAAAGGTATATTAGCAAACGCTGAGCGACAAGATTCCTCCGGGTTTCGGAAGAGATCTTGGGGCTTGCAGGTGTCCCTACCCCTTCACGGCGCCGGCGGTCATTGAGCCGGAAATCTGCCTGTACATGACGAGACCGAGCACCGCAGGCGGCAGCGCGCCGAGCATCATGACGGCCGATGCGGTTCCCCACTGCACCCCGCCTCCGCTGGCGGCAAAGAAGAAGGAGGCGCCGACGGTCATTGGAACGGCCTGGCTGGTCGTCAGCATGAGGCCAAACAGGAACTCGTTCCAGGCGGTGATGAAGCCGAAGATGAAGGTGGTCACCAATGCCGGCCTGACGACGGGCCGGATGATCATCAGCATCACTTGCCAGGAGCTGGCGCCATCCACCTTCGCTGCTTCGTCAAGTTCCAGGGGCACGTCGGAAATGGCATTGACCATGATGACGAGCGCAAGTGGCGTATTGACAATCGTCAAGATCAGGCCCAGCCCAAGCCGCGTATCCAGGAGGCCAAGCCATTGATACATCATATAAAGCGGGATGGCGAAAATGATCAGTGGCACGGCTCGCAGGTTGATGATCACAGGCAACAGGGTGCGCTTGCCCGCCTCGCTTCGAACAATGGCATAGGCCGCCGGGAAGGCCAGAAGGATCGCAAGGCTCGTTCCGATGAGCGAGGCAACGGTACTGTTGAAGAGATACGAGTAAATATTGAACCGATCCGTGTGTGTCAGAACCCGAAGGTAGTTCTCAAGTGTCGGTTGGCTTATCCAGAGACCGGGATTGATTGACAGTTCACTCGCGCTCTTCAACGAGGTGACGAGTGTAACGATGACCGGAAAGTTCATTGCGAGCGTAGCAATTGCAAAGACGAGCCAACGAGCAGTGTTCAGCATCGCTATCTCCTCCTGCGACCGGCAAGCCAGTTGAGAGCATAGAGCACCGCAAGCGAGGCGACGAACAGCATGACGGATGCCGCAACCGCCTTGCCGATGGCGCCCTCCTTGAAAAAGGCCTGGTAGATGTAGATCGAAAGCGATGTCGTTGATCCCCCGGCGCCACTGCCGGTCAGCGCGTAAACGTTGTCGAATACGCGAAAGCCATCGATGAAGCGGATGAAGAAGGCGATGACGAGTGTGGGAAGCATCAGCGGCAGTTCGATCCACCACAGGATCTTGAACCAGGGGGCGCCGTCGAGCTCGGCCGCTTCCCGCACATCGAGCGGTATCGCAACGTAGGCCATATAAAAGAGCAGAAAGGCAAACGGCGTCCACTGCAGCGTTTCGACGACGATCAGCGTGCGAAAGGCATTATTGATGTCGAGGAAGGCCGGGCTGTCACCGAACCACAGGAAAAGATAATAGGGCACCGGCCCGGCAAACTCGTGCAGCACAAGCCGATACATCAGGCCGATCATTGCGGGAGCCACCATCAATGGCAGCATCAACGGCGCCATCAGAAACGATCGCTTCGCAAGCAGTGGCGCAAGGAAGATCGCAAGGAACAGGCCGATCAGGCATTCGGCAAGCGCGGTCAGGATGCCGAAGCGCATCGAGAAGGATACAGCCTGCCAGAACTCTCGGTCGACCAGCACAGATGCGTAGTTGCCAAGCCCGCTGAGGCTCGGACTGCGCAGGTTCTCGAAGCTCACGGTAGAGACCGAGTAGATGAGGTTGACGAGAGCAGGAAAGCCCAGAAAGAGAAGCAGGAATGCCACAAGCGGTGCGAGATAAGCTCTGCCTTCGGCACGTTTTACAATAGCCATTATGGTCCGCCGGGTGTGCCGGCGCCAGGCGAAACCTGACGCCGGGTTCGTCTTACTTCTTCAGGAGATCCTGCATGCCCGTCTTCACATGGGCAAGCGCGTCGTCGAGGCCCTGTTGGCCCGCCCAGTAGCCCGTGAATTCCTTTGCCTGAAGTTCATAGACCGACAAGGCATTGGCGGAGGTGGCGCCGTTCATCACATAGCCATACTTGCTCGCGAACTCGCCGAGTTTGACGAGATCAGGACGCTCGCTGGCGACCTTGGCTACGACTTCGGGCGAAAGGGCCGGAGAACCACCGCTTTTGGCGTAGAGAAGTGCGGCATCCTCGCTTGCCAGCCATTTCAGGAACTTGGTGGCACCTTCCTTGTTCTTGGCATTCTTGTTAAGGCCAAGCCCGAGGCCGTGGATGTGATCCGCGCGGCCGTCGGGGCCAGCGGGCGGCGCGACGATGCCGGTCACTCCGGCAACGGCCGGCGACTTTTCAGCGTTGGTCAGATCGGCCGCTGCTGCATTCCATTGCAGCGCAGTTGCAGCCTGGCCCGAGCCATAGGCGGCATTGGTCTCGGCGTACTCGTAGCTCAGCGAATCCTTCGGGGAAGCGCCTGCATCATAGAGCTTCTTGTAGAGCTCGAGGCCGGTTTTGTACGCATCGGAATCGACGGTGATCTTGCCGTCCTTGTCCATCCAGTTGCCGCCGTAGGAGCGTGGCAGGGATTGGAAGACCATCATGTTGAAAAGCAGGTTCTTCATCTGCAGGACAGTGCCGTAGCGCACGGGACTTGCCGAATTCGCCTGCTTGCTGAAATAGAGCGCAGTTGCTGCCCAATCGTCCCAGGTCCAGCTGTCGGGGTCCTTCGGCTGGAGTTCCTTGCCGAGGTACTTCTGGGCGATTTCCCCGTAGGTCTTCTTGGCCGCCTCGTCCTTCATCAGGGCGTCGATGAGATCCTTGCGGTAGTACATGAAGTGCAGGGAAAGATCCGTTGGCACACCATATTGCTTGCCATCGAACTGCATCGTCTTGAGGACGGATTCGCCAAACACCTTTGCTGCGTCCGAGCCCAGTTCGACAGGCTCCATGTAAGGCGCGTAACGGCCGATCGAATAAGTGGCAACCAGATTGACGTCGAAGGCATCGGAGCCGGCGGCCATGTCGGCCTGCAGCTTGTCGAAGAAGCCATCGCGGTTGAAGAACAGCAACTGCACCTTGTCGGCGTCGCTGATGCCGGCCTGAGCATTGTAGGCTTCGACCGTTGCTCTGAGCGCGGTTTCCTCCGAGCCACCGGGCCAGCCGAGCACCGTTACAGTCGCGTTTGCAATACCCGGCAGTGCGACGCTCGCAAGGAGCGCAGCCAGTGTCGGAAGAGACCTGGTTATGGATTTCATCGTCGTTCCCTTTCTTTTATCAGGTTTCATGCCATTCGCCCGCCGCTACCTGCCCTCACCAGCAAGATCTGCAGCGCCAATGATACCGGCGCGGCGGCCGAGCTTTGCAGCCACCAGACGCGGAGTGAGCCGAGGCGACATGCCAGACAGATGGCTGCGCATCAGATCGAGATAGCCTTCCGCCAGGCCGATGCCGCCGCCGATCACGATCACATCGGGATCGAACATCAGCTGGATATCCCGGCAGAGCGTCGCGGCGCGATTGGCCGAAAGGGACATGATATCGGCTGCCCAAGTTTCACCGTTGCGCGCGCGCTCAAAAACCTCGACGGCGTCGATCGGGTGGCCGGTCTTCAGGGCCTCGCTCGCAATCCATCTGCCGGACGTCTGATCTTCGAACGGAGCCTGCCCCTGCGATGGTGACCGGATCAGGCCAAAGTGGCCGGCAAGCCCTGACAACGGCTTGCCGTTGATGACAACCCCTCCTCCGATACCGGTCGAGATCGTCAAAAAAACAAGATCATCACCTGACCCCGCCCCGAACCTGTACTCGCCCCAGGCTGCAGCCTGCGCATCATTGACGGCAAAAGTGGGCTTGCCAAACAGTGCAGCGACGCGATCGACCAGAGGGTAGCGATCAGGAATTGAAAGCGTTGCCGGATTGAGCGCCGACCAGGCGCCGCCTTCGATGAAGCCGGTCACTGCAATCCCGATCCGTTCGTACTGGTTCCGCCAATTTGCGGTACTCTCGGCCACTTTTAGAAGCCAGGCGTCCGGTCCAGCGTCGCGCGCGGTCGGAACGACGATCTCTTCCAGAACGGTACTGCCGCTGACGAGTGCTGCCATCGTCTTGGTGCCGCCAATGTCGATCGAGAGGACGGTTTCGCGGTTTGCGCTATTATAGGCCTTGGCGATCGCCTCATTGAACCATGATGTCACATGCTCGGTGCGGGTAATGGCTGAACCAACGACGACCGCAAACGCCCCCGCTTGCGCGGCCGCCAGAGCCTGCTCCGGCGAACGGATGCGACCTTCGGCGATGACATAGGGCGTGAGCTGTCGCATCGCCGCGATGAGCTCAATGTCCGGGTCCACGGGTTCCGGTCCGCCAACATAGCCCGAGAGTGTCGTGCCAACGAAATCGACGCCTGCGGCAAGGGCCCGCCTGGCGTCATCGAGAGAGGAGCAGTCCGCCATCGTCAGCTTGCCCCTCGCCTTGATGATGCGGACCAGTTCCTCCACCGAAGCCGGGCGAGGCCGATCCGTCGCGTCAAAGGCGATGACGTCGGCACCGGCATCGGCAAGCGCCTCGGCGTCGGAGACGAAAGGTGTAATGCGGACCGGACTGTCTGGAAGATCCCTCTTGACGATGCCGACAATCGGAGCGGAAACGACGGGACGAACAGCTTTCACATAGGCAACTGACTCGATCCTCAGTGCCTTGGCACCGGCGTTCAGTGCCGCTTTCGCAAAGCCAGCGACGAAATCGGCACGATCCATCGGCCCACCGGGAACCGGCTGGCAGGATACGATAAGGCTATTCCTGATGTCTTCCCGTTGCACTCGTGACACTCCATTTCGGTATCACGATAAAAGGAAAATACCAGATTACAACCAGTTTGTATCTGGTCTTATCGCTGAAGCTCGAAGACGAAGTCGTAGACGTCACCTTTGTAGCGTGTCTCGCAGTATTCCACGATCTGCTCGTCAGGCAGGAAGCACCGTCTTTCGGTCATCAGAAGTGGTGCGCCCACCTCGCAATGAAGATGGCGCGCATC
This sequence comes from Rhizobium sp. RHZ02, assembly GCF_014851575.1. Lineage (NCBI taxonomy): Bacteria > Pseudomonadati > Pseudomonadota > Alphaproteobacteria > Hyphomicrobiales > Rhizobiaceae > Rhizobium > Rhizobium sp. RHZ02. The sequence continues at coordinate 3,390 of NZ_JACUZX010000020.1, read as the reverse complement.
TTCGCTGGTTGCTGCTCTCGAACGCATGCGCTGGATTGCCCGTTGCGGCATGAAGCCACGCGCCTCAAGCGCTTCGTATAGTGAATCCCGGACCAGATCGGGCGAGGGAAGAAAGCGCGTCGGCACGGTTGACGTTTCGACCGCGATAGGTGCGCCATCCGCTGTGCGAACGCGTTTCATGCGGATCACATTTGCATTGGCTGACAGCCCGAGCGCCATCATCTCCGTTGGCGAAGGGCGGCTTATGTGCTTGGAAATCCACACACATCCGGCCACCATGCCGCGAGCGCGAATATCTTCCGAAAAACTCGTCAAAGTCGACATCGACTTCTCGACGCGCGATCCGACCTCCGTCTTGAAGCCGTGGCGGCGATTGAGAAGACCCTCTTCCTCAAGCAATGCCAAGGCTTTGCGAACCGTCACGCGTGAGAGGGACAGGCTCTCGGCAAGAACCCGCTCTCCCGGCAGAACGGCGCCTGCCTTCACGGCATTGGAGCGAATGGCTGCTTCAATGGCCGATTTGAGCCGTTTGTAAAGCGGCACATCGGGCGCCGTCAGGCTCAGTTCCTTGGCTACAAGTTCGATCAAGCTGATACCTGGCATGCCTATCCTCGCAACAGATCGATTGCCAAAAGATTCTTGGAAATCGCCATCTGGAGCTATACTGGTATTATGCCGGTCATGCAATTGCTCTCGAATTGCGATGATCGCGCTGCACCTGCAAGGTCTTCGAGAGCCAGCCTGACGGTGGAAGGATGATTGCGACCGGCCGTGCTGATGCACAGGCTCGATAGTGGCCTGAGGTCTGTTTGTTCTGACACGCGCAAGGCCAGAGGCACGCGCGCAGAACCTCACAACTGACAGCGTGGCTATGATCTATGCCGTCAGGCGACGGGCAGAGAGCACCTGTCGGCGCTCCCACCATACAAGCATGAGGCTGGAGGCGACGATGAGGACTGCGCCTGCCACGACATTGACCGTCGGGACCTCCGACCAGATCAGATAGCCATACAGGAACGCCCAGACGAGGCCGCTATATTCCATCGGCGCAAGCGTTGAGGCGGGGGCATGGCGGAAGCCCTCGTAGAGCAAATACTGGCCGGCTGCAGCGACAATGCCGAGACCGATCATCAATGCCCAACCGAACAGATCCGGCGTCTTCCACAGCCATGGCAGCATCGCGCCGCAGGCGACAACGAACAGGAAGCTTGTTGCCATCATCTGGTTCAGCGTGCTTTCGGTGCGGCTGACAAGACGAACGAGGACGGTGCTCCACGCCCAGCAGAAGCCTGCGAAGATGACCATCCCCGCCGGTACGAGACTTGGCGCTTCTGCTGGATTAGCGGCAAGCAGCACGCCGGCGAACCCGCCGATGCACGCGAGCCAGCGCATCGGCCCGACATTTTCCTTGAGAATGAGGATCGACAGTACCACGACCATGATGGGTGCTGAGAAATACATCGTCGTGATCTCGGCGAGACCGAGATGGCGTGCAGCCGTATAATAGGCCATCCATGCCGAAAGCATGAGCCCCGCCCGCAACAGCAGCGATTTCCGGTGTGGGCTCTTGAGTATTGACGGATGGCGCAGCCGGCGGACCATGATGCCGGCGATAACAACAATCATGATGCTGCGCATGAAGAGGATCTGCGGAACAGCGTAGTCCGCCACGAGCCACTTCACGACTGCGTCCTGGATGGCAAACAGTGAATAACCCGAACATGCGAGCGCAATTCCGACGAGCGGGCTCGGGGCGGGGTCAGGGGATCGTTGGAGCATTGGCCTGCGGCGGGAGTTACGTCTTGTGCGTGACGCCTAGCAAGAAGCTCGCCTCGTGACAATCGCAAGAAATCATAGTGCAAAGCTGCCTCGGCCAATCCGGCGTCTTGGCGCTCGCGGTGACGCCAATGCTTTGATGATGTGGGAAGAACCTCGCATCGGGCCTTGCCTCGTGGGCACAACTGGGGTGTATCATGCGCCATCTGACGCAAGGCAGAAGGGTGCGCGTGATGAATGAAGGCAAGTCGGCGCTTTACTTGGCGGCGTCGTGGGCACTATGGCCCGCAATCTTTGCGGCTGGATTGATCGGGGCGGGTTGGGCTTTTAACAGTGAGGCACCGCTGTTGTGGTTCAACGTTGTCTATCTGTCGATCGTGGCGGCGATCGCAGGCTTCGAGCGGCTGATGCCCTATGAACAGGAATGGCTGAAGCATGATGGCGAAACATTCAACGACATCGCACATACGCTCCTGACAAAGGGGGGCGTGCAGCTTGCCGCGGCGATCGGAGCGTCCGCCCCGATTGCGATTGCCACTGTTGTGCAGCCGGCAGTCACATCGCCAACATCAATTTGGCCGGATCACTGGCCTGTCGCCTTTCAGGTCGTGCTGGGGTTGATCATCGCTGAGTTCGGTCTCTACGTTGCGCATCGTGCTGCGCACGAGTTTCTTTCGCTGTGGCGGTTTCATGCCCTGCATCACAGCGTCGAGCGCCTGTGGGTCGTCAACACCGGCCGCTTTCACGTCGTCGATTCGCTCTTCAAGATCGCGCTTAGCCAGATCCCCCTCTATCTCTTGGGCGCGCCCTTGCCGGTCTTTCTCTGGACCAGCGCCGTTACGGCCTTCATCGGCCTTCTCACCCACTGCAACATCGATGTCAGGACAGGTCCCCTCGACCGGATTTTCAGTACACCCCGATTACATCGATGGCATCACTCCAGAGTGTTGGCCGAAGGCAACACCAACTACGGCGAAAATCTCGTATTGTGGGATCAGATATTCGGCACTTATTTCAATCCCGCGCGCCGACCGCCAGCCGAGATCGGAATCAGCGGAAGGGTTGCCGAGGGCTTTCTGGCGCAACTTGTGCAGCCCTTTTCTGCGAAAGGGTTCAGGCAGATCCTGGGGCGGAAGCCGCCATCGATCAAAGGTCATCCTGCGAGCGGTGCGTCTCGGCAGGCGCGTTACGAACCCAACGGTAACCCCGAACTAGAATAGAGTGGCCATTCTGCGAGGAACTGTCAGTTGACAACGATCGGCCCTGCAGCGCTCAATGCGGTTTAAGGGCTGCCTTATGGTTCCGATAACCGATCGAATGGCGTCTCCCGTAGCGACGCCCGCCTGACTAAAACTCGACGCAGAAACCTCTGGGCGCATTAGTCGCACAGCCGACTGTTATCAACACCGCAAAAAAGAATGGTTCGATTGGAAAGGGCATTGTTCCCTTTGGTCTGACAATATATTGCGCGCGATTTTGGGTAAATAGTCGGCCGTGAAGAACACGGAAGCTGCTGATTAGACATAGGAATCGAAGGATCTGCAGATCTTCTAATTGCCGGAAACAGCCACCGAACGGGCTGTTTCCTTGCAAAATCAGTTTGAGGTTTCCCTG